>JAZRTL010000397.1:0-2108 GCA_045652025.1 Eubacteriales bacterium | reverse complement strand
AAGCGTTGATGGCGGTTGGGGAAACTATTGTCGATCTTCCTTCCGTTTCAAAGAAATTCGCCCGTTCGGTTGTGTTTGAGGCGAGAGGGAATTCGGGTGTTATAGTTTCCCAATTCCTAAAGGGTATTTCCGAACGCTTTTACGATGTAGAGGCCGCTGACGGCAAGCTTTTTATAGAGGCGTTGGAAAACGGTGTTAAATACGCATATTCCTCGGTAGCAAATCCGGTCGAAGGAACGATGTTGACCGTTATTAAGGACGCTACGAACGCTGTTAAAAGGGAATATAAGCCGAACCAAAGCGTTAACAACATTATAGATTCTTTTGTTGAGCACGCGAAGCGCTCGCTTGAAAACACTCCCGAGCTTTTGTCCGTTTTAAAGGAAACAGGTGTTGTCGATAGCGGCGGTGCGGGTATTGTGTATCTTTTCGAGGGTATGAAGAAGTATTTAGATGGCGAATCGTTAGATGCTTTTGCCTCTGCTAACAGCGCGGGCAACGATACCGCAAACGTCGATTACGATGCATTTAACAAAAACTCAAGCTTTGATTTCGGTTATTGCACCGAGATTTTATTACAGCTTTTGTCGGTTAGGGAGCAATTCGATTACGAAAGCTTTAAATCCGCTCTTTCCGAATTGGGCGATTCTTTGGTGATTTCGCTCGAAAACGATAAGGTTCGTTTGCATATCCATACGCTCTATCCCGAAAAGGTGTTTGCCCTCTGCCATTTATACGGCGAATTTCTTTCTTCTAAAATTGAAAATATGACCGTTCAGCATACCGAATTGGATAAACGTATTTTATGTTCAGATGTTAAGAACGAAGGCGTTTTTTCGGTTGTTGCGGTTGCATACGATAACCACGTTCAAAAGCTTTTTGTTGAAATGGGCGCGGACGTAGTAATTTGCGCCGACGATACTATTTCAACAAAAGATTATATGGAAGCATTTGATAAAACCAATGCGGAAAATATTTTCGTTTTCCCGAATAGCTCGGATGCGATACTTTCGGCAATGCAAGCGAAAAAGCTATATAAAAAAGCAAAGGTTTACGTTTTAAATAGCCGTACCGTTGCCGAATGCTATGCCGCGTTACCGACGATGGATTTCGAGGAAAGCGATATAGAAGTCGTTATGGATTCTATTACCGAGGTAATCAATAACCTTTTGGTCGTTTCCGTTTCGAAAAGAAACACACCCGTCCATTACAGAGATATGGATATTCAACGTAATGAGTTCTATTCTTTCTCGGGTAAGGAATTAATTACTATCGGCAGAAGCTTGGAAAAAACGGCTGTGCAAACTATTAAAAAGATAATTAATAGCCATAATAAAGAAATTATTACGGTCTTTTATCGAACGGATGTCGAAAAATCGGTTAACGCCGTAATAAAATCAGCTAAACAACAAGGCGTATATGCAGAGTTTTTCACAGTTGCGGTAGAAAGCTTACCATGTTTAATGACTATTTCATTTGAATAAGATAAAGGAGACTTAAATTATGCAAAATATAACCAAAAAGAAGAATATTATCCTTTACGGTTGTTCCGGTCTTGGTGTTAATATGCTCAACTTAATCGTTGGCTCCTATTTGTGTAGCGCGCTTTTGGTTGGCGGCTTCGATGCCCACGTCGAATCTTGGACTTATCTTAATAAGGATTTGGTTATTGCGGGCTTGTGGAGCGTTTTGATTTTGCTTTCCAAGGTTGTTGACGGTCTGATCGATTTACCCTTGTCGCACTTTGTAGATAATCTAAACGTAAAATGGGGTAAGAGAAAGACCGCTATCGTTATCGGCTTTGTTCCGATGATAATTTCCTATTTGTTGTTCCTTATACCTATCGACACAACCGCTTCTATCGCTAATACCATTTGGTTTGGCTTTTTGTTGTTAATGTTCTACACGTCCTATACGTTAACAATGATCACCTATTACGCCACCTTTGCCGAAATCACAGAAGATCAACATGGTATAGTATTGCTTTCGAATACAAAATCCGTTTGCGACGTAGTGTATTTCAGCTTGGGATATGCATTGGTCCCCGCTTTTGTCAGCATGGGGCTTAATATTAGAATAGTTGCGCTTTTGTTCTTGCCTTTAACCTT
>JAZRTL010000396.1:0-1120 GCA_045652025.1 Eubacteriales bacterium | reverse complement strand
CTATCACCGACGACGGTCAATTTGCGTTCTATCCCGAAAAGGATTTCACAGGCGAGGTTAGCTTTAAGTTCGTTTATAACGAATACCTCTCTTGGTCCGAGGATTGCGTTGTTACCGTAACCGTACAATAATTCTCGAATTACTCTAATAAAAAATCCCCTCGCCCGAGGGGATTTTTGCTAAACGAATAAAATAAAACGGCAATAAATAAAAAGTAAAGGAGAAAATATATGCTCCAAATTGGAATGAAAGCTCCCGATTTCTCGCTCGAGGATAAAGAGGGTAATAAAATAACTCTTTCGAGCTACTTGGGCAAAAAGGTTGTTTTGTATTTCTACCCAAAGGATAATACCCCCGGTTGTACCCGCCAAGCGTGCGCTTTCGCATCTGCATACGAAGCGTTTAAATCAAAAAACGTCGAGGTTATCGGGATAAGTAAGGATAGCGTTAAATCTCACCTTAATTTCGCCCAAAAGCATAACCTTCCCTTCGTTCTTCTTTCCGACCCGACTCTTTCGGCAATCAACGCCTATGGCGTTTGGCAGGAAAAGAAAATGTGCGGTAAGGTGTCGATGGGCGTTGTTAGAACAACCTTTATAATCGATGAAGAGGGTAATGTCGAGAAAATAATGCAGGGTGTCAAGCCGGATACCAATGCAACCGAAATTCTAAATTCTCTCTAAAACCAAAAAAGCGGTTAAGAAGCTCCTTAACCGCTTTTTATTTCGCGCTAATAATTATACCGTCGGGTCTTTAAAAATCAATAAATCGGGTGCCTTGTAGCTGAATATAATAAATAAAACCCCAATAAAGCAAATTAAAAATATCGCAACTGCTTTGCTGCAAGCTTTTATTTTTTCTTTTGTAAAAAGAATATATTCGGTAAAAAGCGCAATAGAAGCAGAAATAAAAAATATCGTAATGTTAAGCCAATCGGGCGATTTCCCAATAGCGCCGTTGTAAAAATAATAAATAATCGGTATCGCTAAAAGCCCAATAAGAATCCCCAAAAGCTTAATACACCAAAAATCATTCCGCTTTCCTAAAACAAAATATTCAAAAACAGCAAACCAAGCGAGAGGGAAGTATAAAAGCTTCATATGCTCCCAAGTCGATTCGT
>JAZRTL010000395.1:0-2994 GCA_045652025.1 Eubacteriales bacterium | reverse complement strand
GTGCTTAGCGATTGCGGGTTGATTATGTACCAAAAGCACGAATGGCGTTACGCAAAGCCGCAAATTAGGTTTGCCGAGCTTAGCAACGAGGAAAAAGCCGAAGTTTGTAAGAAAAACGCTAAATACGGCAACGTTATTTGCCGTTGTAATATGATAACCGAGGGCGAAATTGCCGATGCGCTTGCAAGCCACGTTAAGCCCACCACCGTCGACGGCATTAAGCGCCGTACGGGAACGGGTATGGGCAGATGTCAAGGCGGATTTTGCGGAGAAAAAATCCACGGCATACTTTGCAATTATTACAATATCGATGCCACCGAGGTTATGCTCGACCAAAACGGCTCCAATATTGTTGTTGAAAAGGTTGGTGAACCCAAATGACACAATGTGATATTATAGTTATCGGCGCGGGTCCCGCGGGGCTTGCCGCCGCCTTATCGGCATACAACTCCGGCGTTAAGGACGTTATGATTATCGAGCGCGACAAGGAAGCCGGCGGTATTCTTAACCAATGCATCCACAACGGCTTTGGGCTTCACAAATTCGGCGAGGAGCTTAGCGGCCCCGAATACGCGGGCAAATATATCGATATGCTTAAGGATACCGATATTAAGCTAAAGTTAGGCGCGATGGTTGTTGATATTAAGGACAAGGTCGTTTCGGTTATTTCGGAGGAAAACGGCTTTGAGCAAATTCGCGCAAAGGCGATAATTCTTGCGATGGGTTGTCGCGAGCGCACACGCGGCGCGATAGACATCCCCGGCGACCGTGCTTGCGGTGTATTTACCGCCGGTGCGGCACAAAGATATTTGAACATTAACGGCTATTTGGTCGGCAAGAGGGTTGTTATTCTCGGCAGCGGCGATATTGGTCTTATTATGGCGAGAAGAATGACTCTTGAGGGCGCAAAAGTGCTCGCAGTTGCAGAGCTTATGCCCTATACCAACGGGCTTGCGCGTAACGTCGCGCAATGTCTTGAGGATTACGATATTCCGCTATATTTGTCGCATACCGTTACAAACGTTATAGGCAACGGTCGCGTTGAAGCGGTTGTTATTTCCCAGGTTGACGAAAACGGTAAAATTATTCCGGAAAGCGAAAAGCGCTTTGAATGCGATACACTTTTGCTTTCGGTTGGTCTTTTGCCCGAAAACGAGCTAACGCGCGACGCGGGTATTAGAATTGACCCGCGCACAAAGGGCGCTTACGTCGGCGCGGATATGCAAACCGAGGAAGCGGGTGTTTTCGCTTGCGGTAACGTGCTTCACGTTCACGATTTGGTGGATTACGTTTCGGCAGAGAGCGAAAAGGCGGGCGCAAACGCCGCAAAATACGTTCTTTCGGGATGTGTTAACCTTGCTTGTGAGGTTATTAACATAACCAACGGCGATGGCGTTCATTACACCGTTCCCCAACGTATTGAAAACGACATTACAGATAAAACTATCGATATATTCTTTAGAGTTAAGAAAAAAACGGACAAAGCAATTATAGAGGTTAAATCCGAGGACACGGTTATCGCAAGCTACAAGCGCGAGTACCTTGCCCCCGCGGAAATGCAAAAGATTGTTCTCCCCAAGGCGTTAATCGAAAAGGCAGAGGGAGATATTATAGTTTCGGTTAGAGATCGCGAGGAGGAAGAACAATGAAAGAGCTTGTTTGTATTATCTGTCCCCGCGGTTGCCGTTTGACAATAGACGAAGAAACGCTCATCACCGGCGGAAACTCCTGCCCAAAGGGCGAGGAATACGCTAAAAACGAGCTTATAGCCCCCACGAGAACGGTTACGGGCTCGGTTGCGATTAGCGGTGGTATTCACCGCCGTCTTGCCGTTAGAACCGACAGACCTATCCCCAAAGCAAAGATTTTTGATGTGATGAACGCTATTCACGCATTTAGCACAACCTCTCCCGTAAAGCGCGGAGAAGTGCTTATTAACGATATTTGCGGAACCGGCGCGAATTTAATCGCATCGAGAGATATGTAACCCACCCGACAAAAAATGCGGTAGGAGATTATTATGACTGCAAAAAGAAAAATAGAAATTCTTGTTGCGATACTGCTCGTATGCTCCTTGTTGTTTGGCATAGCGATAATGTTTTTAGTCGAAAACGTTGTCGGTGTACCCACCTTCTACAACGGAGAAATGCATAATATAAAGGTTAAAATTACCGAGATTTGCTCGTCTAACAATTCTATTATTGCTACCGACGACGGCAGTTTCCACGATTATATCGAGCTTTATAACGAGGGCGAAAGCTTTAACCTTTCCGATTTTGGTTTAGCAAACGATACGTCCGACGGCAAGGCATATACCTTTGGCGACGTGGAGTTTAAATCCAACAGCTATTTAATTGTTTTCCTCGACGGCGTTAACGTTCCCTTTAGGTTGAACTCCAAGGGCAACGAATATATTGCGCTCGTCGCTTGGGACGGCACCGTGATTTGCAGCGCAACAACGGTCGAATGCCGCTCGAACGAGGTTATGGCGCTTGGCGGCTCGGGTTATAGCTTAACGATGGATGCTTCGCCCGGATACCCCAACACCGAGGAAGGCGTTAACAGCTTTAGAAACGGCGATAAGGAAAGCGCGATGTCGCTTGTTATTACCGAAATTCTTACCGAAAACGATTCTGTCCTTCCCGATTACCAAGGCGATTTTTGCGATATTATTGAAATTAAGAACGTATCCTCCGCAATCGTTTCCACAAAGGGCTATTTTATTTCGGACGCGGTTAACGAGCGCAACAAATGCGCGCTTCCCGAAAAATCGCTTGCCCCCGGCGAAACGATGGTTATCTTTGCTTCGGGCAAGGATAAGTTTATAAGCGATGAATTCCACGCAAGCTTTAAGCTTTCGGTTGGCGAAACGGTAATTCTTTCCTGCGGCGCAAAAAACCGCCAAACAGAGATAAAAGAAACCGATTCTAATTGCTCGCAATCGCTTGTTTACACAAACGGTGTTGAAAGCTTTGAGATTATGATAGCCACCCC
>JAZRTL010000394.1:0-1785 GCA_045652025.1 Eubacteriales bacterium | reverse complement strand
CACGAGGTTAAATACAGCGAAGCGACTGCCGCTATTATGACCAACCTTCTTACCAACGTAGTAAGCGGCTCTAACGGTACGGCAAGACGCTCGATTACCATCGACGACGAGCTTGGTATTAAGGTTGCGGCAAAAACAGGTACCACCAACGATAACAAGGACGTTTATTTCTGTGGCTATACGCCCGACCTTTTGGGTTGTGTTTGGTACGGCTACGATAATAACAAAACCGTATCCGACAGCAAATCCGCCGCTATTTTATGGGACGCGGTATTTACAAAGATTTACGAGCAATACGAAGACGGCGGTGTTAACTTCAACAAGGAATTTACCCTTCCCCCGTCGGTTGTAGCTAACGTTGAATATTGCACCGTTTCGGGCAAAAAGCCAACCGAGGCATGCCGTCGCGACCTGTACGATATGCAAGGCGGTTCCGGTTGTATTGCTACCGGTGTGTTCAGCATTTATAACGTTCCTACCGAAGAATGCGATGCACACGTTATGGTTAAATGGGACCAAGTAACCGGCGGTATTTGTGTTGACGGCTGTTCCTGCCCTATGGAAAATATTATCGAAGTAGGACTTCGCAAGATAACCCTTGACGACAGAAATATCGAGGGTAAGGCGTATATAGGCGATTCGCAATATACCTGCACCGACCTTCCCGTTGGATATATCTATCCGACCGACCCCGACGTTCCCTATTACCAAAACCTATTTACCGAGGAGAACGAATACGCTTTCGGTATTTCAACCTCAACGCGACCTGCAAACAGAGTTTGTACCGAGCATTTTAACACCGCAGGCCCCGTTGTTCCTACACCGTAATAAAACAAAAATCCGTGATGTTTTAGCATCACGGATTTTTTTATTTACGCTTTGGTTTTGATTTTGCGTTTTTTGCCGTTTTGGCGCTCCTTTGGGGTTGGCTTTTTGCGCCCCTTTGGGATTTTTGGTTGCTTGCGCTCTTTGCCCGTTGGGGCTTCTTTTGGCTATTGCCATAAGAATTTCCCTTTTGCTCTTGCTTTGTCGGAGCGGGACGAACAAGGCAATCCTTGCCAAAGCCGATAAGGTCTTCCCTACCCGCGAGCATAAGTGCTTTACGAACGAGAGGAGCGTTTGCAGGGCGCGCAAACTGAAGCAGGGCGCGTTGCATTTGCTTTTCCTCGTAGTTGCGGGGGACATAAATTTCCTTTTGGTTGGCGGGGTTTATGCCCGTATAGAACATACAGGTAGAGGGGGTGCCGGGGGTGGGATAGAAATCCTGAACCTGCTCGGGATTTAGATTATTCTTCTTTAAATAACAAGCCAACGCGATAGCATCGTCAAGCGTGCTTCCGGGGTGGGACGAGATTAGGTAAGGAACAATATATTGCTCCTTTCCGACCTCCTTGGTTATTTGGGCGAACCTCGCCTTGAATTTATCGTATTCCTCAATAGGCGGCTTGCACATTAAGGAAAGCACGTTGTTGGAGCAATGCTCGGGAGCGACCTTAAGATGTCCGCTTACGTGGTCGGCAACCAGCTTTTTAAAGAATTTTTGGTTTTTATCCGCTAAAATATAGTCGTATCTAAGACCCGAGCGGATAAACACCCTTTTCACCTTGGGAACGGCTTCGACCGCCTTTAAAAGCTCGATATATTCGGTATGGTCAACCTGCATATTTTTACAAACCGAGGGGGCTAGACAGTTCTTCCCCTTACAAACGCCGTATTTCTTCGCCTTTTCACAGCCGTTTGTTCTAAAGTTAGCGCTTGGGCCGCCAACGTCGTGGATATAGCCCT
>JAZRTL010000393.1:0-1289 GCA_045652025.1 Eubacteriales bacterium | reverse complement strand
AAACCTCCTCTGCAACCGATATGGGATGGACTATATAATCATCGCCCGAGATACGCTTTTGACCCTCGTGGAGCTTATTTGCATATTCGTATGCTTTATAAATTTTATCGTAATCGTAGCCGCTTGCCGCCTTTATTTTGGCAAACAGCTCTTCTGCCTGTTTAAGCATAATTATTTCCTTATTTTATCTTCGCGTTGCGTATTTTACAAAGCATCGAAGATTTATCTATATTTATTTTACCTGCGGCGGGGAGCATTCTTAAAAATACCGAATTGCCACCCGATTGGTAAGAAAGCTCTACCAAGCCCTGCTCCGCCAAAACCTCTAAAATAATCTTGAACTTACAAAGCGTTACGGGTATTTCGAAATCGCTTTCCAAAACGCGAACTGCGGTGGTTAGCGAAATACTTCTTCCCTCTCCGCTCATCTCGCGGCGCAAATAGCGGAACACCGAACGGAAGTCCTCTAAATTAGGAATATCCTTTTCGGCACCGTTATATCCAATTCCGCCGACCAAAAGCTCAAAGCGTTCGTTACATAGCTTAATTTCATCGGTTTCGATTTCGGCAAATCTAATTGCCTTAATAAGAAGCTGCGGGGTACGAATACCCATATACTCGTTAATATCAACGGTGAAAACTATATCGCAAACGTCGCCCTCGGAATAGCAAAAGCTTGTAAACGGCATACCGAAGCAAACCGAATTGAGCGAGCAATTACGCCCGTTTTCGACAGCGCAAACACGGAACTTAACGTGCTTTCCTTGGGAAAGCGGAACTATATCGCGCAGGCAAACGTTGCTCATCATAAACACGGGTTGGGGGTTGGAAAGCCCGAACGGGTCGAGCTTTAGCATCTCGTCGATACCTCTTTCGGTAAGGTCGGAGAAGTTAACCTCGCATTCGATTTCCAACGGGAACGCGTTTTCGCGCTCGCCAAGAAGCGGAGAAGCATATTCGTTAATTTTCTTGCGGAATGCATCGATTTTATCTCTTTCGATAGAAAGACCCGCGGCAAGCTCGTGCCCGCCGTATTCAACCAGCAATTCACCGCAAGCGGAAAGCGCATCCATTAGCGAAAAGCCCTTAATACTTCTGCCCGAGCCCTTTGCGCTATCGCCATCGAGCGAGAACAAAATACAAGGACGGGAGAAGCGTTCGGCAATTTTAGAGGCAACGACACCAATAACGCCTTGGTGCCAACCGTCGTATGCGAGCACCAAAAAGCCATCGTCGGAATATTGCTCGTTTATAAGCTCTACCGCTTGCTCGTATATCTTCTGCTCGGT
>JAZRTL010000392.1:0-5783 GCA_045652025.1 Eubacteriales bacterium | reverse complement strand
AGCCGTCGATATTGTCAATTTTAAATTAACCGTCTGCCTGTTTTTTGGTTATTTCGCACTACCGAGATGATTATAATTGTATAATATAACAAAAGACCGTCGCAAACGGTTGCAACGGCCCTTTTATTATTATTTTTAAATAGCGGTTTTTCGGCTTAAAGCGTTGCCGCCATAACCGCCTTTATGGTGTGCATACGGTTTTCGGCTTCATCGAAAACAATACTTCTTTCACCCTCGATAACCTCGTGGGTAACCTCCATACAGTCGATGCCGAATTTTTCGTATATCTCTCTGCCGACAGCTGTTCCAAGGTCGTGGAACGCGGGAAGGCAATGCATAAATTTGCATTGTTCGCCTGCGTTATCCATAAGCGCGCTCGTTACGCGGTAGGGCGAAAGCTCTTTAATTCTTTCCTCCCAAACGCTTGCGGGCTCGCCCATAGAAACCCAAACGTCAGTATATATAACGTCTGCGCCCTTGGTAGCGGAAATCGGGTCCTCAATAAATTCAAGAACCGCGCCCGTTTCCTTTGCAATCTCGTTACAGGTTGCAACAAGCTCGGCGTTGGGGAAATATTTTTTAGGTGCGCAAGCAACAAAATGCATACCCATTTTTGCACAACCGACCATAAGCGAATTGCCCATATTATATCTTGCATCGCCCATATAAACGAGCTTTTTGCCCTTTAAGGTGCCGAAATGCTCGATAATAGTCATAAAATCGGCAAGAATTTGGGTAGGATGGAATTCGTTGGTTA
Organism: Eubacteriales bacterium; assembly: GCA_045652025.1. Classification (GTDB taxonomy): domain Bacteria; phylum Bacillota; class Clostridia; order Oscillospirales; family CAG-382; genus Coliplasma. The sequence goes on along the minus strand of JAZRTL010000392.1, from coordinate 5,026 downwards.
AGCCGTTCCAAACGGGAACGCCCGCATATTTTGCAAGCTCCTCAACAATCTCTTGGCCAAAGCCACGGTATTCGATACCGTCGAACATTCTGCCAAGCACTCTTGCCGTATCGGCAATGCTTTCCTTTTTACCTATCTGCGAGCCCGTAGGGTCGAGATAAACTGGGTGCATACCCAAATCAGCCGCGGCAACCTCGAAGGCGCAACGGGTGCGGGTGCTGGTTTTTTCGAACACGAGCGCAATGTTTTTCCCAACGAAATCGCGGTGGGGCACACCGTTTTTCTTTTTTGCCTTTAGCTCTAATGCAAGCTCAATAAGCGAGCTTATTTCGGCGGGAGTAAAATCAAGCAGCTTTAAAAAGCTTCTACCTTTAAGCGACATTTAAAACACCTCTTTTATTAAAGCACCTTTGCAAGAAAGGATTTAAGACGTTCGCATTTGGGGTTGCCGAAAAGCTCCTCGGGCGCGCCCTCCTCGGCAATAACGCCGTTATCAAGGAAGACTACCCTATTAGAAACCTCGCGGGCAAAGCCCATTTCGTGAGTAACGACAACCATCGTCATACCCTCGCTTGCAAGCTCGCGCATAACGTCAAGAACCTCGCCTACCATTTCGGGATCGAGCGCGCTGGTCGGCTCGTCAAACAGCATAACAGTCGGTTCCATACAAAGCGCACGAACGATTGCAACACGTTGCTTTTGACCGCCCGAAAGCTGATTGGGGTAAGAGCTTGCGCGGTCGGCAAGACCAACGCGGGCAAGCAATTCCATCGCCTTTGCTTCGGCTTGCTCCTTTGTCATCTTTTTAAGCATAACGGGAGCGCAGGTAAGGTTTTCAAGAATTGACATATGGGGGAAAAGGTTAAATTGCTGGAACACCATACCCATTTTTTGACGGTGTAAATCGAGGTCAACCTTGCTGTCGGTTAAATCCTCGCCCTCGAAAATAATACTACCGCCCGTTGGGGTTTCGAGCAAATTAAGGCAACGAAGGAAGGTGGATTTACCCGAGCCCGACGCGCCGATAACGCAAACCACGTCGCCCTTGTTAATATCGATGCTTACGCCCTTAAGGACCGCGTTATCATCGAACTTTTTTTCGAGATTATTAACGCTTATAATTGCATTGTTCATACTTTACCTCCCATCGCTCTTGCGGAGTCGTTTTTCGAACACAGCTAAGAGCTTTGTCATAATTACAACGAGCGTAAGGTAAACAAGCGCAAGAAGTATTAACGGATTAACGGCATCGTTTGTATTAGTACGAATAAGGTTTGCCGCACGGGTAAGGTCGACCACCGTAACGTAGCCCGCAACCGAGGTTTCCTTTAAAAGCGCGATGCATTCGTTACCGATTGCAGGAAGAATGTTCTTTATCGCCTGCGGAAAGATAACCTTTCGCATCGCCTGCGATTTAGACATACCCAAGCTTCTTGCCGCCTCCATTTGTCCCCTATCAACCGCGTTAATACCGCTTCTTATAAGTTCTGCCATATATGCGCCCGAGTTAATACCAAACGCTATGATTGCGGTGGTTATTCCCGTAGTGTCCGAAACGAAAATAATGAAATAAAATATCATCAATAGAACGGTTACGGGTATTCCGCGGATAGCGGTTGTATAAATATCGCAAATAGCGTTTACTATTTTCAATCTTTTGTTATCTTCGGCATAATACTTTGAAATTGCAATAACCGAGCCGATAACGATACCGATTAAAAGAGCGCATAGGGTAATTAAAATTGTGTTTCCAAAACCCTTTATAAGCATCATATAGTTATCGTCAACTATAAAGGTTTTGTAAAGTTTATCAAGCCAAGCGTTCATTCGTGTTCCTTTCAAAAAGAATTTTAGAGGTTGCGAAATAGGCAACCTCTAAAATGGTTTTTAAAAATCATTAGGGTTTGGTATAAGGTGCAGAGTGCTTTTCGAAGATGGACTTTACGGTGCCGTCAGCGATAAGCTCATCGATAATCTTGTTGATTTCTTCAACGAGGTCCTCAGAGCCGAATGCAAATGCAAACGCGTAGGGCTCGGTGGTCATAGATTCTTCAAGAATCTTAACGCTGTCGTCGCCCTTGCACATTTCTGCTGCGGTAAGGTCGTCAACAACCCAAGCTTCTACCTTGCCCTGAGTAAGAGCAAGCTTTGCGTCCTGATTTGCTTCGTACTGGCTAAGATCATAGCCCTCGCCGCTGCAAAATTCAGCTGCGGTAGTACCTGTCTGAACTGCAATCTTCTTGCCTGTGAGGTCTGCCTTGCTCTTTATAGTGCTGTCTGCCTTAACAACGATGCACTGTGCTGCCAAGCAGTATTCCTTGGTGAAGAGAGTGTTTTCCTTACGCTTATCGGTAACCGAGATACCCGACATACCGCAATCGTACTTGCCGGTCTGTACGCCGGTAAGAACTGCGTCAAAGTTGATTTGCTCGTAAACGGGTTCAACGCCGAGCTTTTCGCAAACGATAGCCATAATATCAACTTCAATACCAACGATCTTTTCGCCTTCGAGGTTTTCAAAGGGAGGGAAATCGGGGCTGGTAGCGATAACAAGCTTGCCTGCATCCTTAACTTCATCAAGGGTTTTGCCCTTCGCACCACAGCCAACCAAGCAAGCGGCGAGAAGAACTACGGTAAGTAAAAGAGAAATAATCTTTTTCATTGTAAAATTCACCTTTCTGTGTGTTTGTTTATATTGCGTCCTTTGACGTAATATTAGATATTAATTTGGTTTTTAACAAAATCGATTTGCATTTCAACAGAGCTTTGACCCGTTCCGCCAACCGAAATGCGCTTTGCAACGCAGGTTTCAAGCGAAATTTCGGTAAAAATATCCTCGTCGAACAAATCGCTGTATGCCCTGTATTCATCGAGCGTTAAGCTTTCCAGCACGCATTTTTTTGAAATACATTCGGCAACTATTCTGCCCGAAATTTTATAGGCAGACCTAAACGGCATACCCTTTTTAACAAGGTAATCTGCCAAGTCGGTAGCGTTAATAAATCCCTCTTGCGCGGCGCGCTTCATATTTTCGGGAAGCACCTTCATCGTTGCTACCATCGGAATGGCAATGCCAAGACACATTTTTACGGTATCGACCGCATCGAACACGCCCTCTTTATCCTCCTGCATATCTTTATTATATGCAAGCGGAAGTCCCTTGAGCGTTGTGAGAATACCCATCAAATCGCCGTACACTCTACCCGTCTTACCGCGGATAAGCTCCGCCATATCGGGATTTTTCTTTTGGGGCATTATCGACGAGCCGGTGGTGTATGCATCCGAAAGCTCAACGAACTTAAATTCCCAGCTCGACCAAAGGATAATTTCCTCGGAAAGACGGGAAAGATGCATCATAAGCAAGGAACAGCAGGAGATAAATTCCACAACGAAATCTCTATCCGAAACGCCGTCGATGCTGTTAAGGCAAATGCTGTCGAAGCCAAGCTTTTCCGCTTCGAAATATCTATCGGTATCGTAGGTTGTGCCGGCAAGAGCGCAAGAGCCGATAGGACTTACGTTGATTCTCTTTCGAAGGTCAACAAATCTGTCGACATCGCGAAGGAGCATCATACAATAAGCAAGTAGATGATGGGCAAAGGTTATCGGTTGAGCGCGCTGGAGATGGGTGTAACCGGGAAGAATTGTGGTTTTATTCTCCTCTGATTTTAGAAGGAGCGAACCGACCAATTCCCTTATCATTGCGATAATTTCATCGGCTTCCTCGCGGAGATTCATCCTTAAATCAAGCGCAACCTGATCGTTACGGCTTCGCGCGGTGTGGAGCTTCTTTCCAACGTCGCCAAGGCGTTCGGTAAGCACCTGCTCGACGAACATATGAATATCCTCGGCGTCCATATTAATTTGCAACACGCCCGATTCAATATCCTTAAGAATACCCTCGAGCCCTGCAATTAGCTCGTCGGCTTCGGCGGCGGTAATAATCCCCTTCGCGCCGAGCATTGCGGCGTGTGCCATACTGCCCTGAATATCCTGTTTATACATTCTGCAATCGAAGCGTATCGACGAATTAAAATCGTCCGCCAGCTTATCGGTTGCACCGGCGGTTCTTCCCGCCCACATTTTTTCTGCCATTTTTGTTCCTTAAAACTGTTTTTCGTTCCGGCTCAAAGCAGTTGCCTTATTTACCGTCAACGATTGCTTGAACCTTGGTAGGCAAGCCGAAGAGGTTAATAAAGCCCTTTGCGTCCTTTTGGTCATAGAAGAAATCGCTTTCGCCGAAGGTTGCAATTTCTTCGCTATATAGCGAATATTCGCTCCAAACGCCCGCGTTAATCATATTGCCCTTATAGAGCTTAAGGCGAACCTTACCGGTAACTCTTTCTTGGGTCTTATCAACGAAAGCGGAAAGTGCTTCGCGAAGAGGAGTGAACCATTGACCGTTGTAAACGAGCTCTGCAAAGGTGATAGCAAGCTTTTGCTTTTCGTGCATAGTAAGCTTATCAAGGCAGATTTGCTCGAGAACGCTGTGTGCCTTATAAAGAATGGTTCCGCCGGGGGTTTCATATACACCGCGGCACTTCATACCTACAAGACGGTTTTCTACAATATCAAGAATACCGATACCGTTTGCGCCACCAACCTTGTTAAGCTCGAGTATGATTTCCTTTGCGGACATCTTCTTACCGTCGAGAGCTACGGGGATACCCTTATCGAATTCAAGCTCGATATAGGTAGGAACGTCGGGAGCGTTGATAGGCGAAACGCCCATTTCAAGAAAACCGGGCTTTTCGTAGGTGGGCTCGTTACCTGCATCCTCGAGGTCAAGACCCTCGTGGGAGAGGTGCCAAAGGTTTTTATCCTTAGAATAGTTGGTTTCGCGGTTAATCTTAAGAGGAATGTTATGCGCTTCTGCATAATCGATTTCTTCCTCGCGGGATTTAATATCCCATTCGCGCCAAGGAGCGATGATTTTCATTTCGGGAGCGAAGCGCTTTATAGCAAGCTCAAAGCGAACCTGATCGTTACCCTTGCCCGTTGCACCGTGGCAGATAGCGTCTGCGCC
>JAZRTL010000391.1:0-1452 GCA_045652025.1 Eubacteriales bacterium | reverse complement strand
TCCGTTGCGGTAGCGGTGATAAAGAACGCTTTATTCCAATCTATCCTATTGCGGCTAAAGCGGTTGTTACTTATTTAGAAAAATCCCGCAAGCTTCTTGTTGCCGACACGCGCGAAAAAGCACTTTTCGTAAACGTTACGGGCGAAAGAATGACAAGACAGGGCTTTTGGAAGATTCTAAAGGCATATGTTTCTCAAGCGGGTATTAATAAGGATATCACACCCCATACCTTAAGGCATTCTTTTGCGGCTCATTTGTTGGAAAACGGTGCCGATATTCATGATATTCAATTAATACTTGGCCATTCGGATATAGCTTCAACCCAACGCTATGCACAATTCCTTAAGGATAAGATGAATAATAGCTATATCAAATTCCATCCACGCGCTTAAGAGGTTATCTAAATGGGACGTATATATAACTTTATCTCCGGCACAAATAATCGGTCGGGGAAGGGTATTACTAAAAAACAAGTTGAGTTCGATAAAAAGCTTGGCTTTGCATTTTTCTTTAAACTAATGAAGATGCGACTTGGCAAGTTCTCTGCAACAAATTTAATTTTCTCTCTTTGTAATATCTTTTTGTTTGTTGCTTTGCTTGGTTTATCGGGCATTTTCGATGAATATGTACCAACGGCATCCAACCCGTTATATGCTCAAATCGCAGCTGTTGCTAAAAACGATAATAGCCCCGCTATTGCTACTATGTTTAGCGTTTTTTGCTCAACTGCAAGCAAGCGTGTTATTTCGGGTGTTTCTATAGTGCTTCTTTATTGCGCTGTTGGATTGGTGTTTAGCTTTGGTCTTTCAACAATCGGTATGGTATATAACATCCGTAACGTTTGCACAGGCGAGCACGTTGATACCTGGTACGATTATTTCCATAGCATAAAACGTAATTTCGAGCAGGGAATAGTGGTAGGTATTTTTGATGCGATTGTTATTGTAATGCTTGCCTACGATTTTATTGTTTATAACGCATCCTCTGCAAATTCCTTTATGCATTTGGTATTCTATTATGCAATAATAGCAATTTCCGCTATTTATTATATAATGAGATTTTATATCTACCTTCAGCTTGTGACTTGCGAAATGAAGATAAGTAAAATGATAAAGAATGCCTTCTTGCTTACCGCATTAGGGTTTAAGCGTAATTTCGTTGGTTTTATTTGCGCTGTAATAGCTATAATAGCTTTCGCTTACGTTTATATCTTTTTACCGCAGGTTGCAATATTGTTGTTCTGTATGTTTATGTTCTCTTTGTTAACATATATCGGAGTATATTGTGCTTATCCTGTGTTAAAGAAATACGTTATTGATCCTTATTACGAAGAGCATCCCGAAGAAAAGCCGGATGATCCTTGGTCCAGTGACGATCGCGTCTTTGTAGATAGAGGTTAAAAATTAAAAACGGCAACTGGTTGTTGCCGTTTTTTGTTATTATTCTAAAGGG
>JAZRTL010000390.1:0-4733 GCA_045652025.1 Eubacteriales bacterium | reverse complement strand
CTATATTCAAGCCGATTAGCTCGGAAACCTTTATACCGGTAGCATAAAGTATTTCAAGCATTGCCTTATCGCGCATACCCTTAATATCGTTAAGATCGGGCGAGGACAAGAGCTTTTCTACCTCTTTAGAGGTAAGTACGGTAAGCGCTTTCTTCTCTACTTTATCGTTATGAACCGCTTTAGCAGGGTTTTCGGAGCATACGTTGTTCGCGATAAGAAATTGGAACAAGCTACGAAGCGAAGACAAGGTTCGGCTTACAGAGGAAGCAGACAAGCCCTTGTTAGCAAGATAGAGCTTGAAGTCGACAACCGTTTCGGCATTCACCAAAGAAAAATCGGTAATATTGTTTTCTTTGGCAAAAGATACGAACTTATCTAAATCTCGTCTATATGCTTGGATAGTATTATCCGACGAATTCTTAACGTTAGCAAGATAAGCAAAGTAATTATTTAGTTGTGAGATAATGTTTGTAATTTCACAACCGGTCATTTCGAATTCCTTTAAATTAAGATATTAATGAAAGTAATATTATTAACAAAAACAAAATACAGAAGCAATAAAAAAGATAGAAAACGGTGCTTTTAATGCTTTTATACGTACCACTTCCCTTTATTACACGCTTTGATAAAAGATATACCTCGGATGACAATAAAAAGGAAAGAAGAGATATAAACAACACCAAGATAGGATAAAAAAATTCACTATAGTTAAACAAAAACGATGCATTAAGCAAGTTACCTATAGCGAAAGAAATTATCATATTATATATTATCGACAGAGGTATTCCAAAAACAGAATATCCCGACAAGACAAAAATTAATAAACAGATAAATAAATTTCCTTCGTTGCTTAACACGCGATGTAATATCACAAGGTAACTAAACTCGGATAAGGATAAATGGACACCGAGCAGCACAAATACAAAGCTATATACCACACTCACGAACAGACATTTTTGCCTTGGACGAAAGAAATTGATCAACGCAGAGTTTAACTTGTTAATGAATTTTTTAAATTTTTGATTTTTTGTCGGCTTATATAAAACCAACGCTTTACATTCGGAATTATAATTCAAGCACATCACCATTAAAGGTTTATGCAAGAGAAAAAATATAAATTACAATTCCTCGCTAATTTCGTTAGCACGCTCGGTACAAGCGTTCATCGCTCTCTCAACAGCGCCGCAAAAATCATCCTTTTCGAAGGAATTAAGCGCCTTAAGAGTTGTACCGTTAGGCGAAGCTACGTTTGAAATTAGCGTTTCGATAGGAAGATCGCATTTTTCTACCATCGAAACTGCGCCCTTGATAGTTTTTAAAATCAAAGGAAGAGCAACGTTGCGGTCTATCCCCTGCTTTACGGACGCATCTAACATCGCCTTAATAAACAAATAAACGTAAGCAGGCGACGAGCCCTGAACCGAAATTATGGGGTTCATAAGCGATTCATCTATAACGGTAACGTAAGCAATAGAGGACATCATTCTACAGAAGAGCTGAAGCTCCTTCGCGCTAACATCGCCATAAGAGGAAACAGCGAGAACACCTTCGCCAATAGTAATAGGCGTGCTGGGCATGGTACGAATAATCTTTAAGGGCATACCCGCCTTGGCTTCGATAAAGCTGCAAGGAACGCTCGCCGCAAGTGAAACGATAACCTTATCCTTTAGATTAAGGTCCTCCTTGCTTAATAATTCCATAACCTCGCCAACAACGTTCGGCTTTACAGCGATAAAAACATAGCGAACGCCATCGAGAGCCGTTTTTATATCGAGCGTTGTATTTATACCAAGCTTTTGGAATTTAGCGAATTTATTAGAGTTTCTGTTATAAACGGTTATAAATTCAGCAGGAACGGTTTTAGAAGATACAAGTCCGCAAGCAACTGCAGAAGCAATATTACCGCTACCGATAAATAGCATTTTCTTATATTGTTCTGTATTACGTGCCATATTATGTACCTCTTAAATCGCAATCGTGCATTACATATAATAATACAAATACGCTTATTTTTCAAGTGGTTTAACAAAATATCTCAAAAATTGTCAATTATGCATATATATTATGTAAACCGAATTATGTAAACATGTTTAACCAACTCGTTATATAGTGTACAGAAAGACCACGGTTTCAATATGTTGTTGTAGGGTTCGTTTTGCGGAATTAAATTATCGATTTTAGGTTATTATAAAATGTTATTTTGCACAAAAATTATTTTTGTTTTCTACGGTAGTTTTTTGTTGAAAATGGATGGATAAAATGATATACTATTAACGTTGATTTAACTACTTATAAATTGAGGTATATATGAAAAAATTTCTATCGGTGGTTTTAATTATAATTATGACGTTATCTATTCCCTGCTCTATCGCTTCCGCGAACGAAAATGAGCTTACTGTTGTATTTACCCACGATTTGCATTCTCACCTTGATCCCTTTATGCTAGACGGTGAATCGCGCGGGGGGTTAGCGAGAATTAAAACGATTATAGACAACACAAAAGCAAGCAATAAAAATACCGTTGTTTTGGATGCGGGCGACTTTTCGATGGGTACGTTATTTCAATCGTCCTATACAACCGCCGCTATCGAATATAGAATGCTTGGTCTTTTGAATTATGATGCAACTATCTTTGGCAACCACGAATTCGATTATGGGTTCGATTCTGTTAAGGATATGATAAACACCGCGAAAGCAAGCGAAGAAAGTCTTCCGCCTATTTTATGTGCAAATATTAATGCGGCAGAGAGCGGTATTAACGAAAGCGAGCTTAACAACCTAAACATATATAAATATAAGATTGTTCAAACAAACGATTATACCGTTGCGGTATTTGGTGTTTTGGGTCCGGATGCGGTTGAGCTTTCCTCCTCGAGCAACCTTGTATTTAACGATTATATAGAAGCTTCCAAAGGCGTTATAAGCGAAATTAAGGGGCTTTATTCCCCCGATTTTATAATTTGCCTTTCCCACGGCGGCACAGGTAGCGACGTCGACGACGAGGACATTAAGCTTGCAAAAGCGGTTGACGGTATTGACGTAATTATTAGCGGCCATACCCATTCAACGCATAACGAAGCTATTAAAGTTAACGACACTATAATTGGTTCTTGCGGAGAATACGGCGAAAACGTTGGTGTTATTACCCTTTCCCCTTCTAATAAATCTAATGCAAAGTATTCGCTTATTAAAATCGATAGCACTATCGCCGAGGACAAAGAGGTGCTAGCCAAAATCGAATTATTTAGAGAAGACGTTAATAAATATCTCGAGAAATTCGGCTACCAAAGCGGAGATCAGATATTGGCTTATAGCCCCTATGATTTCCCCGAGCAAAGCGATATGAGCAGCGTTCTTTCGGAACAACCGCTTGGCAATTTAATTAGCGATTCTTATATACACGCTATTAAGCAAGCCGAAGGTGATAATTATATTAACGTTGATGTTTCGGTTGTTCCTTCGGGAGTTATTCGTGCTTCTATTGATAAGGGAAACATTACCGTTTCGCAGGTTTATGAAATTAGCTCGTTGGGAATTGGTAACGATGGTGTTAGCGGTTATCCGCTTTGCTCTGTATATCTAACCGGCGAAGAGCTTTGGACACTTGCCGAAATAGACGCAAGCGTTTCGGCGATAATGCCTTATGCCCAGTTATATTGCTCCGGTTTGGGTTATTCTATTAACACGAACAGAATGTTTATGAACAGAGTTTATGATTGTTGGATTATAGACAGCAACGGCAACAGAGTTGAAATTCAAAATGATAAGCTATACCGCGTTGTTTCTGGTCTTAGCTCGGCACAAATGCTTGGAACGGTTAAGGACAAATCCTTTGGTCTTTTACAGCTCGCGCCCAAGGATGAAAGTGGAAACGCAATTAACGATTTCCAAGACTTTATTATAACCGATAAAAACGGCGCAGAATTGAAGGAATGGAAGGCGCTTGCAGATTACCTTAGCTCTTTCGAAAAAGGCAAAAACGGCGTTCCTGTTATCCCTGCGACCTATTCCGAAACACTTGGACGTAAAAACGTTTGTAATACGTTTAATTTTAGTCAAGTTTTCACTAATTGGAGCTTTATCTCGTGGGTTGTTTTTGCGCTAATTATCGCTTTAGGCGGTTTAGTTGCGGTTATAATTGTTTTAATTGTTAAAAAACATAAACACAAAAAGCGCGAGCAGTTTATTTTGGAAATACAAAGCAGCACCGAAGAATAGAGGCGGATATGCAAGAGATTATTGTTGGCAAAAACGATGCTAACCAGAGATTAGACAAATTTATTACAAAAAAATATAAGAATATGCCTTTTTCGATGATGTATAAGCTCATACGTAAGAAAAAGATAACCGTTAACAGAAAGCGCGCGAAAGAGAACCAAGTTCTTGCAGAAGGCGATTTAATTCTTATCTTTGCGCCCGACGATGTATTGGGCGAAGCTAAGGTAACCCGCTCCGTTGCGCCCGCAAAGGTTAATATCGTTTACGAGGACGAAAATATCTTAATTGCCGACAAGGAATCGGGCCTTATTGTCCATTCGGATGCAAACGAGGAATACGATACGTTGATTAACAGAATTACCTCTTATCTTATCGAGCGTGGCGATTACGTTCCCGAAAACGAAAACAGCTTTGCCCCTGCCCTTTGCAACCGAATTGACCGAAACACCCAAGGGCTTGTTATTGCTACCAAGAACGCCCAAGCGCTTCGTGAGATGAACGAAATTATTAAGCAA
>JAZRTL010000389.1:0-2434 GCA_045652025.1 Eubacteriales bacterium | reverse complement strand
GACCCCGACGATGGCTTTTCGGCGGCATTGCCTTTTTTGGCAACCCTTCCCGCTGTTAACGGCGATTATTGGGAATATGAGGTAGATGCAACCCCCAAGGTAGAATTAAAGCACTACGAGGTTATCCCCCCTCCCGATATTCCCCAATCAGGTCAGCTAAAATGGCCCGTGCCCGTTTTGGCTTGCTTGGGCGTTTTGGTTTTTGCTATCGGTTGTGCGCTTTGCTTTAGAAAGAGATATTCCTAATGAGGCGTGTAATAGGTATAATCCTAATGCTTCTCGGTGCTTTTGCGGTTGCCGCGTCGGTAATACTTTACGTTGGCAATATAAAAGAGGAGGAGCAAGCGGGTAAATCGAGCGAGCAATATTTGCCAAAGGTTATGGAGGCGATTTTTGAACGCGACGAAATCTCCGCCGACCAAAGCGAGCCCTCTGCCGACACCGTACCCGCGCCCGAATCCGTTCCGACCTCGCCCCACGGGAATAACGCCGTTTACGAGGGTAATATGCTTGTTGCCGAGGTCGATGGATATAAATTTATTGGCGTTTTAAGGGTGGATAAGCTTGGGTTAAAGCTTCCCGTTATTTCCGAAACAAGAAGCAGCTTGATGCGCGTAGCTCCTTGCCGCTTTAGCGGGAGCCCAAAGGGGAACGACCTTGTTATCGGCGCACATAACTATAACACCCATTTTGGAAAGCTCGACCTGCTTGCCGAGGGCGATATTATTGTCTTTACGGATATGGAGGGCAATAGCTGGAATTATTCGGTTGTATTGACCGAGATTTTACAGCCCAACGAGGCGAGCGAGCTAACGAGCGGAATTTACCCCTTGTCGCTCTATACCTGTAACTATAACGGCGATGCGCGCGTTGTCGTTCGTTGCGAAAACCTTAATTAAATCACTACACAAAAAACAAGGCAATCGAATTTCCGATTGCCTTTTAATTTTTATGGGGTCCCCGCGAAACAAAGTTTCGTGGGGTGTTATGGGGTCCCCGAAAAGTCGAAGACTTTTTTGGGTGGGTTTTATGGGCTATTTATTTATGGTATTTTTTGCGGTTGACTATTGTAAAAGCGCGGTAAACCTGCTCGGCAAGCATAACGCGGGCGAGCATATGGGGAAAGGTCATCTTGGACATCGAAATCCTAAGGTCGCATTCCTTTTTCAAACTTTCGTCAAGACCAAAGCTGGAGCCGATAATAAAGCAAATCGGACGCGATTCGCCCTCGAAAACCGCCGCAAGCTCGACGCTTGTTAATTGCTTACCCTCAATGCACATCGCGACCTTAAGGGCTTGCTTGGGAATAGCGGCGCGAATTGCAACCGCTTCCTTTTCCAAGGCGCGCTTTATAAGCTTTTCGGAGTCCTCGAACAGCTGCTCCTCTTTTATACACACGGTTTTGTATTCGCCAAAGCTTTTAATCCGCTTAATATATTCGTTTTCGGCTTCCTTAAAGTATTTCTCTTTAAAATCGCCAACGTGTATAACCGTAACCGAATTCATCGTTTGTTCCTTTTTAAATGCTTTTTTCTTCTTACCGAAAAGCCAAAATCGCCGATTTTTTTACCCAAACTAAAGTAATCTCCGTGGGCATAGGCAAAAAGATTCGCCTTTTCGAGCATTAATCTTCCGTTTTCGTCGATAATGCGCTCGTCGGCGGCAACGCTAACGATATCTGCTAAAAACATATCGTGAGAGCCAAGCGGGATAATATCAAAAACCTTACATTCCAAGGTAAGCGGGCATTCCTCAACGCTAACACAACCAACAGACGCGGAAGTAGCCATAGTCAACCCCGTTTCTAAAAACTTGTTAACGCTTTTTCCCGAGCGAACACCGCAAAAATCACCCGCCTTTACCTGCAAGGCAGAGGGAAGGTTAACACAAAACTCTTTGCTTTGCTTAATAATTTCGTAGGAATGTCGCTCCGGACGAACCGAAATATAAAGCCGCGGCGGGTGGGTGGAAATAATTCCCGTCCAGCCGATTGTTATTAAATTGGCGTTTTCTTTGTCCCCGCAGGAAACTAACACGGCGGGCACGGGGGATAAAAGCGCCCCCCCCCTCCAATTTTGCTTTGCCATTTTTTAACCCTTTAAAATTGCATCTATAATCTCGTAAGCCATCCGGAGCCCCGCCGTTGCGGGAACGAATACCGCGCTCGAAGGTGTTGCGCGGTTTGTTTCCTCGCTTCTGCCCGAAAAGCATTTCTTTGGCATCTCCTCCGAAAGAACAACCTTAAGCGAGCTAATGCTACGGGCGCGAAGCTCGCGGCGCATAACCCGCGCAAGTCCATCGCCCGAGGTTTCGAAAATATCCTTAACCCTAATAAATTCGGGGTTAAGACGGTTGCCCGTGCCCATTGCCGAAATTATCGGAACAGCTAACTCGTTCGCCTTGCTAATTAACAAAAGCTTTGCGGTTACGGTAT
>JAZRTL010000388.1:0-3570 GCA_045652025.1 Eubacteriales bacterium | reverse complement strand
ACGACTGCTTGAAGGTTTCGGGCTGTTCGTCATAAACGATAGAACCGCCGCTGTAACCGATCTTTATGCCGCGAACCGCCATATCGGTAGAAAATTCGATATCCTCGGTAAGAAGGTGATAGGGCCAGCCGTTGTTGCTTTCGATAATATCCTTGCTTATACAGAAGCCGGTACCCGAAATAGCGCAAGAGGTGCCGAAGCGCATTCTTGCGTGGTTAAGATACTTTGCTTCACGCAGGAACCAAAGCGAATAGCCTGCGGAAATCCAGTTGGTGCCGTAGTTTTTGGAATTACGGTAGCTGGTAAGCGCTTTATATCCGCGATTGAAGTTTTTATTCATTTCCTTGACGAAATTTTTATCGACAAGGTTATCCGCATCGAAAACTATATAGGCATCGCAATCGTCCTTTTCGGCAAGAAGCTTTTTGAAAAGGAAATCGAGCGCATAGCCCTTACCAACGAGGTTTTTGTTATTACGCTCAAGCACGATAGCACCGTGTTGACGGCCGACCTCGGCGGTATTATCGTCGCAATTATCGGCAATTAGGAAGATTTTTATAAGCTCGGAGGGATAATCCTGCTTATTAATACTTTCGAGCAAGTTACCGATAACGTTTGCTTCGTTACGGGCGCTGATTACAACGCCGAATTTATTAAGCTTATCGCTTTTAACGGGAGGAGCTTTATCCTTCCCAAGAAAAACCCAAAATATATAGAAAAACTGATATAAATAGCAAAGAACGAACGAAGCGGTGAGAATTATACTGCAAATAGTAAATATTTCTTTTATTTCCACCATATTACCATATTACCCCCTTTTCTTTTAGGGCTTATTAATTTTGTTAATTATACAACATATTCCCCCAAAAGTCAAGTAAAACAGACAGTATGCCTTATTATTTTTGCTATTGATTATCTTCCCCGTTAGCGTTATAATAAAACAAGTTCATTCATAGGAGAGTTTATTATGGAATGTCTTGAATTATTCGAAAAAATAGACGAGCTGAACGACAAATATATTAAAATTTGGGAAGACGTTTGTAATATCGAAAGCCCAACTAACTTTAAGCGCGGTGTTGACGCGGTTGGCGAATATTTTATTAAGCTTGCGCGCGAGCACGGTTGGCAGGTAGAGGTTTTGGAGCTTAAGGAAGCGGGCAACCCTATTTGTATTACGATGAACCCAAAAGCTACCGCCGCACCGATAGTTCTTTCGGGGCATATCGACACGGTACACCCGATAGGGCTTTTTGGAACGCCTACGGTTAGGTTTGACGAAACAAACATTTACGGCCCCGGTGTTATAGATTGCAAGGGCGGTGTTGTTGCTTCGGTTTTGGCGATGGAAGCGCTTATGAAATGCGGGTTTGTTGACCGTCCCATAAAGCTTGTTATTCAGACCGACGAGGAAACAAGCAGCAAGACAAGCGGAAAGAAAACCATTGAATTTATGTGTAATCACGCCAAGGGTGCGGTTGCATTTTTGAACACCGAATATGCCGTTGGCAACACGGCGGTTTTAATTAGAAAAGGCATTGTTCGCCATAAATTTAACGTTCACGGCGTTGCGGCGCATTCCTCCCGTTGTACCGAGGGAAAGAGCGCCATTGCCGAGGCGGCGCACAAGATACTTAAGCTAGAAACGCTTAAGGACGACGGCGCGGTTACCTGCAGTTGCGGCGTTATTCAAGGCGGCACGGTTGCAAACACCGTACCTGCCGAATGTAGCTTTATTAGCGACATTCGTTTTAGCGACAAGGCGCAATACGACAAGGCGATGGACTTTCTTAAGGAGGTTGCGGAAAATGCAACTATTAAGGGCTGCACCTGCGACGTTGAGGAAATCAGCTACCGACCGGCGATGCCTCTTACCGAAACGAACCTTAAATTGTTAGAGGAAATCAACCAAATTTACGCGCGCAACGGTTTAGCAACATTAGAGGTAAAGGCAAGTCGAAGCGGCTCCGACGCAGCTTATATTACCGAAATCGGCGTGCCTTGTATTGACGACGTTGGCGTTGACGGCGGTGAATTACACTCGGTCAAGGAATTTGCGATTATAGCTTCTCTTGCAGAATCGGCAAAGAAGCAGGCGGCAGTTGCATTTTGTATATAAACGAAATAACGAAATAACAAAAAAACGGAAGCTTCTCGCTTCCGTTTTTTAATTGCTTTTTTATAATCTCGAAGCGATAGCTTGGAGAAATTCAAGCGTATTAACCTGTGTCTTATTCTCGAGAGTGGAGATAAGGTAAAGGTCCTTTGTCATTACGCCGCTTTCGATGGTATCGATAGTTGCCTTTTCGAGCTTTTCGGCAAATGCAACGAGCTCGGGAAGCTCATCCAATTCACCGCGTTTTTTAAGCGCGCCGGTCCAAGCAAAGATGGTAGCAACCGAGTTGGTGCTTGTGGTCATACCCTTAAGATAGTTATAGTAATGGCGTTGAACGGTACCGTGAGCCGCCTCGTATTCATAGTATCCATCGGGAGAAACGAGAACGCTTGTCATCATTGCAAGCGAGCCGTAAGCGGTAGAAACCATATCCGACATAACGTCGCCATCATAGTTCTTACAAGCCCAGATAAAGCCACCTTCGGAGCGGATTACACGGGCAACCGCATCGTCGATAAGAGTATAGAAATATTCAATACCCGCCTTTTCAAAGCGTGCTTTATATTCCGCCTCGTAAATTTCGGCAAAAATGTCCTTGAAGTTATGGTCGTATTTCTTTGAAATGGTATCTTTTGAAGAAAACCAAAGATCCACGCCCGCATCAAGCGCAAAGTTAAAGCAGCTTCTTGCAAAGCTTTGGATGCTCTTATCGATGTTATGTACGCCTTGGATAATACCGTCGGTTTTAAAATCATGAATAAGCGTTCTTGTTTCGGTTCCATCGGGGGCAGTAACGACAAGCTCCGCCTTGCTTCCGCCCTCTACCTTAAGCTCGGTCGCCTTATAAATATCGCCGTAAGCATGACGAGCGATAGTTATGGGCTTATTCCAATTACGAACGTAAGGAGGAATTCCCTTTACGATAATGGGAGTGCGGAAAACGGTACCGTCGAGAATAGCGCGGATAGTGCCGTTAGGGGACTTCCACATCTGCTTAAGGTTATATTCGGTCATTCTTGCCGCGTTGGGTGTGATAGTGGCACATTTAACGGCAACACCGTATTTTTTCGTAGCGTTAGCCGCATCGACGGTAACTTGGTCGTCGGTTTCGTTACGGTATTCAAGACCTAAATCGTAATATTCGGTTTTAAGATCTACGAAAGGAAGAATTAGAATATCCTTAATGTCCTTCCAAATGATCCTTGTCATTTCGTCGCCATCCATCTCGACGAGGGGCGTTTTCATTATAATTTTAGACATGGTTATCTCCTTTTATGGGATTTAGGATTATGGAATTAAGGGACTTTTTGAAAAAAGTCCCTTAACAACCCAAAAACTTTTAAGCTTTTATTATAGAAATAAAATCCGTAAAAATCCGCGATATGCGCGTGGATTTTTACACCTTGGAACGCCGCGAACGGTGAGCGAGGCGCGAGCGTACGGCGTTCACAAATCCC
>JAZRTL010000387.1:0-1720 GCA_045652025.1 Eubacteriales bacterium | reverse complement strand
GCCCAGTGTAGCGGCATCTTCCATTTCGTTGATCTTCTTCATATCCTCATCGGTGAGGGTGATGGGATTCAACGCGATGGTTTCGATAGAAATACCTCTATCCTCGGACCAATCGGAAT
Organism: Eubacteriales bacterium; assembly: GCA_045652025.1. Lineage (GTDB taxonomy): Bacteria > Bacillota > Clostridia > Oscillospirales > CAG-382 > Coliplasma. Next base: position 1,601 of record JAZRTL010000387.1, on the reverse strand, counting down.
ACAATTCCTGATTCATCGCTGCCTTAAGTTCTTTTGCTTTTGCGGGCAACTGGTCGGGACGCAAGCCGGTTTCGGACAAAGCACCCAATGCGGGTTGTAATGCATCGATAAACTCGGTTTTTAACTGACTGTCGATCTTATCTCTTGTAAAATCGCCCGAAACGTTACCGCAAAGACGGGTATAGAACTTCAACGGGTCGGAAATGATGTAAGAATAAATACCGTTACATTTTACCTGAACGGTTCTGGCCATACCCAAGTCCTTGTTCACAACTCTGAACATAATAGGATTGGGTGTACCGAATTTATTATCCAAAATTTCCTTGGTATTGAAGTAATAAATTCTCTGGTCCTTACCGGTATCGCCACCGTAGGTGAAACGCTTGCCGATAGTCTTGAATGTATCGAGAATTCCCTTACCTAAACCGCCTGTAAATATAGAGGGCTCGGTAGAGGTATCGTAAGTAAATTCACCGGGCTCGGCACAAACCTCGACAATCTTTCCCTGTTCAACGATAATCATACATTGACCGTCGGCAACAGCGATGCCCGAGCCGTTGGAGATTATATTGTCTTCACCTTTTGTATTAGAAGAACGAGAAGAGGTCTTTTTCTGTCCCTTTCTCATCAACACGTCGTTGGGCAATGCTTCACAATAGAAAAACTCTTTCCATTGGTCTGCCAACGTGCCGCCCAAAGCGCCAATTCCTGCTTTAATAAGTCCCATAATAATGATTCCTTTCGTTTAATACTATTTGTTATTAACTATATAATACCACGTTTCACCCCTAAAGTCCACACGAAAAAGCAACGGAGCATATTTTTTATAGAATGACTAAATATCGAGTCGCCTTTTTGTACTATTTTAAAAACAGCTTGTTGTTGACGAGCCGAAAGATATATGTTAAAATCCATTTTAGAAACTAAAAGGCAGGGAATTTTATGAAGCTTCTTATAATTTCGGAAAGGGAAAGCGACCTTTCTAACCTTTTTTCCACCGTCTGCGATACAACTCTTTTAAACACCGAAGATGCGTTAGCTATTGACCTTAATAGCTTCGACGCGCTTGCGATTCTTGCGGGAACCAACCAAAAGCCGTTAATTATGAACGCCGTGTTGCGAGAGAGAGCAGAGCTTTTTGCGGATAGCGGAAAGCCGATATTCACAGAATATGTAGGTAGCTTCCGTTGTGTTTATTCGGCACAACCTACAACCGCGCTTCCCCACCGCCTTGTTTGTAACGGCGCTTTTTGCGATGGCATTAAAAAGGGTGATTTGCTTGACAGCCGTTGCAATAGCTATATAAGACCTCATTTCCTTATGCCCGAAACAGAGGTTTTGATGTACTACCAGCAATACACCCCCGCCCACGACCGTCTTGCCGAAAGCGAGGTTGACGTTAAAAACGGCGAGGTTGCCTTTTTCCGTTACGGCAACGTGCTTTCCGCGGCGTTTAGGATGTGCGATTTTGCCCGCGCGACCTTTGCACCGAGCGATAGATGGCAAGCCGTTATTAAATATATTTGTGGCTTCCTTGGCGCAAGCACGCCCACGCTCTTCCCCAATAGCGCGGTTACGCTTAAGCAACGGTTAGACGAGGA
>JAZRTL010000386.1:0-1127 GCA_045652025.1 Eubacteriales bacterium | reverse complement strand
ATCCTTTGCCGTATCGCTTATAGCTATAAAATTCTTAATGGAATTTGTACGCAGACATAATTTTACCGCTTTTGGAATATATCGCATCGTGCTTGGAGCTGTTGTGCTTCTGTATTTCGCCTTAAGCTGAAAAAGGCTTTTGGAGTTACCCAAGCTTCGCATCTTGCATCTATATAACTATATAACATAAAAACGAGAAAGCTCGGCGAAAATATCGCTTTGCTCTCTCGTTTTTTAGTTGGTACATAATAAAGGGTTAACCAAAGGTTATAATTCCGTTTTCATCGATCGAGGCGATTTTTGCCAGCGATTCTATGCGGTAGCCATTTTCGCGGATGTTATTTCCTCCGTTTTTGTAGAGCTTTTCTATAGCAATTCCTGCTCCAACAAGCTTTGCACCCGATTTTTCTACCATTTTGATCAATGCCTTGAGCGCGCTTCCGTTAGCAAGAAAATCGTCAATAATGAGAACCTTATCGTCCTCGGTAAGGAAATCCTTATTGCAAAAGAGATCGTAAACTGTTCCGTGAGTGTAGGAAACGACTCTTGAAGCTATGTATTCGTTTGTGTCAATGAGGCCGCGTGTCTTTTTAGCATAGATTACGGGAACTCCGAAATGAGTAGCGGTAAGACAAGCGACACCAATGCCTGTAGATTCAACGGTGAGGATCTTTGTAACGCCCTCGCCACCGAAAATATCGTGCCATTCCTTTCCGCACTTTGATAAAAGATCTACATCCAATTGCTGATTAAGAAAGGAGTCGACCTTTATAACGTTGCCAGGTAATATCTTTCCATCTTTTTGAATTCTTTCTTCTAAAAGCTTCATAATTAAATACTCCTATCTATTTATTTCTTATTTATTGATTTCTTCCCAGTTTATTTTTTTCTCACCGTTTTTTTCTAGGAAATCGTTTGCTTTGATAAAATGTCCGCATCCGAAAAATCCGTTATACGCGGATAGCGGGCTTGGATGAGCGCATTCGAGGATTAAATGCTTACTGTTAGTGATAAGCGATTTTTTTGCTCTTGCATTCGATCCCCATAGCATGAAAACAACCGGTGAATCTTTCGCGTTGATCAATTCGATAATCTTGTCGGTAAGAATTTCCCATCCTTGTCCTTTG
>JAZRTL010000385.1:0-4622 GCA_045652025.1 Eubacteriales bacterium | reverse complement strand
CAGGCATATAATAAAATATACCTTTGATATAAGATTATTGGTTTAATAATTTATAAGTCAATTCGCTCAATCGCTTGCGCTGACCGACGATTTTATCGAAAATTAAAATTCTTGCTACCGAGGAAGCCAAAAGGTGAACTATTGCGCTGTCGTGGGTAGAAATCGAATCGATTGTTTTCGGGGGATATTTCTCGGGGCAGACGGTCGAAAAAATCTCGTATTCAAGCTCGTCGCAAAAGATGTTATAGCCCTCTGCAACCGAAAAAACGCGCATCATCGCGTTTATCGATTCCTTAACGTCGGAAATAGAGAGCATACGCTTCCCAATACAAACGACTATAAGCTTCGCAAGATGCTCGCGGTTGTATTTCTTTTTAACCGCTGGGTGAAGCACCCCGTTTTTAACGTAATTGTTTATCATCGAGGTGGTTATCAACGGCTCGTCCCCATGGTTAAAAACGGCAAGATGCTCGCTTATAAAGCCAATCACTTGGTCGATATATAAATCAAAGGTAGGAAGCTCCTCCCAACGCGGAAGGTGGATATTTAATAAATTTTCGGTTTTTATTTTCATTTTCGTTCCCTCGTTGGTGTTACTTTCAATATAATATAACATCAAAAAACCGAAAAGTCAACCGTCGCTTTCCTCTAATAATTTAAAAAACCACTTGACATAGTTTTTAAAACCATATATAATAAAGCCAATACCGAAAAAATTATTTTATGATATTTAAGGAGAAGTAACAATGGCTAAGAATTCCATTGCACGCCACCCCGCAAAGCTTGAAGATGCAACCAGCATAAAGCAGCTTTTGCAAAAGGCAGTTGACCAAGCGGGCGATAAGGCGGCTTATAAGTACCGCACCCGCGACGGCATTCGCGAGGTTAGCTTCCGCGAGTTCCAAGCCGAAACCTTTTGGCTCGGCACCGCTATTAATTCGCTTGGTATGGCTCGCTCTCACATTGCCTGTGTTGGCGAAAACAGCTATAATTGGATTTTGGTTTACCTTACCGCGCTTCAAGGTGAGGGTGTTTTTTGTCCTATCGATAAGGAATTGCCCGAGAACGATTTGATTAACGTTATTAATCACGGCGATGACGATATTGTTTTCTGCGACGGCAAGCGCGAAGCGATCTTTAAGACCATTCGCGATCAGCTTCCCAACGTAAAATATTTCGTTTGCTTCGATCGTGAAGAAGACGAGGGCGAATTCCTTTCCTTTAACAAGCTTTTGGCAAAGGGTCGCGAGCTTTACGAAGGCGGCGACCGTGAATATACCAATATGCAAACCGCAGATATGAAGGCGCTTAAAATGCTTCTTTATACCTCGGGCACAACAGGTCTTGCAAAGGGCGTTATGCTTAGCGAGCACAACCTTTGCTCACTTGTAAATTCCGGCTTAAGATTAGCGGTTATTCGCGACGTTGGTCTTTCCATTCTTCCTTACCACCATTCCTACGAAGCGGTTGCGGGCATTCTCGTTGCAATGCACTATACCGCAACGCTTTGCATTAACGATAGTCTTAAGCGTGTTCTTAAAAACCTTGCGCTTTACAAGCCGGGTTATATGTACGTTGTTCCCGCAATCATCGAGGTTCTTTACCGCCGTATGAACGCAAGCATCGAGGAAAAGGGCAAAACCAAGACCATTAAGATTGCAATAAAAATCTCGCGCTTCCTTCGCTCTATCGGCATCGACGTTCGTCGCAAGCTTTTTGCGGAGCTCCATAACGCTTTGGGCGGTAATTTGGAAAAGTTGGTTTGCGGCTCTGCGCCCCTTCGTGCAGAGGTTGCGGATTTCTTTGAAGATATCGGCATCTGTGTTACCAACGGCTACGGCATTACCGAATGCTCGCCTCTTGTTTCGGTTAACGGCGAGTTCGATAACGACCCTCGCACCGTTGGCCATTGGGTAGATTGCGTTGACGTTCGTATCGACAACCCCAACGAAGACGGCGAAGGCGAAATTTGCGTTAAGGGCGATATCGTAATGCTTGGCTATTACAAAAACCCCGAAGCAACGGCAGAGGTGTTCACCGAGGACGGCTATTTTTGTACCGGCGACTTTGGTAAGATAAACGAAAAGGAAAAAATTATTATTACCGGCAGAAAGAAGAACATTATTATTCTCGGTAACGGTAAGAATATTTATCCCGAGGAGCTCGAGGATTACGTTGGCGGTATTCCCTACGTTTTGGAAAATATCGTTTATGCGGGCAGAGATGAATCCGGTACCGAAAACGAGCTTTGCGTTCAATGCGTTATCGATCCCGACGTTCTTGCAAACAGCGACCGCGAGGAGCTTCAAAAGCGTCTTAAGTCGGATGTTTTCCGCGCGCTTGAATCGCTCCCTGCATATAAGCAAATCACAAAGGTTATTATCCGCGAGGAGCCCTTTGTAAAGACCACCACCAACAAAATCAAGAGAGCAAAAGACGGCTCTCCTATGTAATAATAAAGGCCCCGATGAACTTCATCGGGGTTTTTTGTTGGAAAAACAAGGCGAAAGTATTGTTGTTGACAACTGCTTGTTTTAATGTTATCATATTTTTAACTGATATATAGAAAAAAGATAGTGAGGCAGATAAATGAAAAAGCTTTTAGCGTGTTTTCTTGCATTCATTTTGGTTTTTGCACTGGTCCCTATTTCCGTGCTTGTTTCGGCGGCGGAAACCGATTCTAACGGGGTGGAATATACAAAGGTTGGCTCTGCTTACACCGTTAGCGGCTTTAGCGGTACTGCGACCGAAATCGTTATCCCCGAAACCTTTAATTCCTTGCCCGTAACGGCGGTGGGCGATTACGCCTTTTATCGTTGCGAGGAGGTTATTTCTATCTCGCTTCCCGAAACGGTTAAAGCTATCGGTGAGGGCGCTTTTTTGGGTTGCTCCTCGATGGAAACGGTTAATATTCCGACTTCGCTTACCGTTATCGAGGAATCGGTGTTCCACGGCTGTTCGGCGTTGACCGCGGTTGCAATCCCCTCGACTGTTCAAGAGATTAAAAAAAGAGCGTTCTTCGGTTGTTCCTATCTTGAAGCGCTCGCCTTGCCCGAATCGTTAACGCTTATAGGCGAAGAGGCGTTTGCGGGTTGTGAATTAATTACCGAAATTAATATCCCCAAAAGCGTTGGAAGTATCGGTAACGGCGCGTTCGGCTTTTGTACCGCGCTCGAAAATATTACCGTCGATGCCGAAAACGCTACCTATAAAAGCGTTTCTAACTGTGTTTTGAATAAGGATGGCGATACCCTTGTTCTCGGCTGTAAAAGCTCCGCAATTCCCGAGGACGTTATGTATATCGGCAATTACGCCTTTTACGGTTGCGATGGATTAACTTCAATAACGCTTCCCGACGGCGTAAGAGCTATCGGAGATAGCGCGTTTGAATATTGCGATTCTCTTGAGAATATTTTTCTTGGAATCCGATTGCAAAATATCGGCTCGCGTGCGTTTTATTTCTGTTCGAAGCTTTCTTTTGTTGACCTTCCCCAATCTACATCCTCGCTTGGCGACAGCGCCTTTGAATATTGCAGCTCGCTGACCGAAATCACGTTTGGTATCGGTCTTATCGCAATGGGCAAGAATATATTTAATAATTGCAGCAAATTAGAGGTAATTAACTGCCCCGAATTTCACCAAGCTCCGATAAATTGGGACACCGCTTGGCTCGGCAACTGCAAAGCCAAGGTAAATTGGAAACCTTTGCTCGAAGGTGCCAACCAAGATAAGTTGGAATTTAGGTTGAGCGAGGACGGAAGCTATTATATCCTCTTTAACTATAATGGCACGGCTTCGGAGGTGGAAATCCCCGATTCCTTCAACAATCTTCCCGTTAAAGCAATCGCCGACAACGCCTTTGATAATAACCCCGAGGTAACGAGCGTATTTATCCCCGCGGGTATCGAACAAATCGGAAGTTCTATCTTCTCGGGCTGTCCTAACCTTAAAAATATTGAGGTTTCGGAAAGCAATAATCAATACTATTCCGAATTTGACTGTATTATAAAGGACGGTGCTGTGATTGCGGGCTGTAAATCAAGCTTTGTCCCGAGCGACGTTACCAAGCTTGCCGAAGGCGCGTTCAGCGGAAGCGGGCTTGTGATTATAAGCATTCCGCTTAATATTACCGAAATGGGAAGTAACGTTTTCGATAACTGTCAATCGCTTGTCTATATTTCCTGCGAAGCGACAGAAAAGCCGAACGGCTGGGCTGACGATTGGCTTGGCAACTGCACCGCAAACGTATATTGGACCGAGGTTGACGACGGCGACGACGGTGAAGGCGGCGAAGGCGGCGAAGGCGGTGAAGGTGGCGAAGGTGGCGAAGGTGGCGAAGGCGGAGAGGGTGGCGAAAACCCCAAGCCCGATGACCCCAACCCCGAGGAGCCGAATCCCTCGACCCCCGATGAGCCCAATCCCGAGGCGCCCAACCCCTCGACACCCGACGAGCCCAACCCCGAAAAACCTAATCCTTCTACTCCCGACGAGCCCAATCCGGAAAACCCCAATCCTTCTACTCCCGATGAGCCCAACCCCGACGATCCTAACGGCGAAGGCGGTGAAGGTGGCGATCCGAACCCGAATCCCAATCCGAACCCGAATCCTGATCCGAATCCGAA
>JAZRTL010000384.1:0-2732 GCA_045652025.1 Eubacteriales bacterium | reverse complement strand
TTACGGTCCCGAAATGCGCGGCGGTACCTGTAACTGCTCTGTTAATATCGACGATGAGCCCATCGGTTCTCCGCTCGTTACCGCGCCCGATATTCTTATCGCAATGAACAAGCCCTCGCTTTTGAAGTTCGAAGGCAAGGTTGTTTCGGGCGGTACTATTGTTATCGATAGCTCGCTCGTAGATTGCGAAACCGCAAGAACCGACGTTAACGCTTGCTATATCCCCGCTACCCAAATGGCTAACGAGGCAGGCATTTCCAAGCTTGCAAACGTTATCGTTCTCGGTTATTTAATTAAGAAAACCGGTCTTTTCGATGCAGATTACTTTATGGAATGCATTAAGGCATCCGCGCCCAAGGCAAAGCCCGAATTGGGCGAATTGAACGCAAAGGCGTTGCAGATGGGCTACGATTATAAGGGTTAATTTTTAGGTATGAATAAAAAAAGCTGCGCCATCATCGTCGCCGCGGGAAGCGGAAGGCGGATGGGTGGTGTATCTAAACCCAATATTAAATTGTTGGGCAAAACCTTGTTTGAATACGTTCTTTCGGCGTTCGATAAATCGTTGGTTGACGGTATCGTCGTCGTTGTGAACGAAGAAAACGAAAAATCGCTCCGCGAGCTTGCGAACGGATTTAAAAAGCCGATAACGCTTGTTCGCGGGGGCGAAACCCGTGCAGAATCGGTTTATAACGGCGTGGTGGCTTGCGGCGATGCCGCGGTTATTTGCGCCCACGATTGTGCGCGTCCTTTTGTTACGCCCGAAATTATTAATAAAACGATAAACGAGGCGTTTAACCACGGTGCCGCTTGCGTTTGCTCGGCGGTTACCGACACTATAAAATACAAAGACCCCGTAACGAACGAGGTTACCACCCCCGAAAGAGCCAATATGTTTGCGGTTCAAACCCCGCAATGCTTTAAAAAGGAGCTCTATCTTAAGGCAAGAGAAGCCGTTGGAAGCGCAATTTGCGATTTTACCGACGAAACCTCGCTTTTGGAAAAAATCGGGGTTAGAGTTGAATATATTAAATATTCCGAACCAAATTTGAAATTAACTGCTATCGAGGATATCGAGCTGGCAGAGATTATAATGAAAAAGAGGGCAAAAGATAATGATTAGAATGGGCATTGGCTACGACGTTCACCGCTTGGTAGAGGGCAGAAAGCTTATTTTAGGCGGTAAGGAAATCCCCTTTGAAAAAGGGCTTTTAGGCCATTCGGATGCCGACGTGCTTACCCACGCAATTTGCGATGCGCTTCTCGGCGCGGCTGCACTTGGCGATATTGGTAAGCGTTTCCCCGATACCGATGCGAAATACAAGGGCATTAGCTCGCTTATTTTGCTTGGCGAGGTTGGAAAGATGCTTCGCACAATGGGCTGTGAGATTAATAATATCGATGCTATCGTTATTGCAGAAGCACCCAAGATTGCCCCTTATATCGATGAAATGCGCCGTAATATTGCCGATACGCTCGGTATTAGCACCGGCGCGGTAAGCATTAAAGCCACCACCGAGGAGGGCTTGGGCTTTACCGGAAAAAAGGAAGGCATTGCCGCAAGTGCGGTTGCCGTTATTGATGAATAAGCTTTTGAAATAGGTTTTAATGAAGATATATACCAAAGCCCTAACGGACGGGGTTATTTTGTCCGTACACAAAACCGAAAGGTTTAAATCGGCTTTAATGACGGTTTCGTTCGCGTTGCCGCTTGACGAAAAAACTGCTTCGGGATATTCGCTGCTTACCAACCTGCTTTCGCTATCCACGGGCGATTATCCGACGATGCAATCATTTTCGATAATAAAGGACGAGCTTTACGCGCTTGGGCTTGATGCATACGTCCAACGCCGCAGCGAGCTTCTTTTAGTTACCTTGGAAATAAGCACGATAGCCGATTCGTTTGCTTTTGACGGCGATAAAATTCTTTACAGAGCTTGCGAGCTTTTAGGCGGTGCGATTTTCCGTCCCGCGCTTGTTAACGGTATTTTCCCAAAGGAAAACGTCGAAAGCGAAAAGAAATGTCTTATAGAGGAAATTGCTTCCGAGATAGAAAACAAGCCGTCTTATGCGATGCTTAGAGCAAGGCAGATACTTTGCAAGGGCGAGCCCTTTGCGGTCGATGCCTGCGGCGAGATTGAAAGAGTCGAAAAATTAGACGGCAAAGAGCTTGTCGATTTCTATAACACCGCTATAAATACCGCCCCCGTATTTATTAACTACGTCGGAGAGGCGGATATTGAATATATCGAGCAATGCATTGCCGACCACCTACCCTTTAAGCCAAGGAACGCAAAATTGCCCTCGCCTACGGTTCATATACCCCGTCCCGAGCTGATGCGGGTTACCGAATCGATGGAGATAGAGCAATCTATTCTTATTTTGGGCTTTAACCTAAAAATGCCGAACGGCGCGCTCGATAGAGCGATACTTTCGGTTTACGACGAAATTTTAGGTGGCTCGCAATCGAGCAAGCTTTTTATGAACGTTCGCGAAAAGGAAGGGCTTTGCTATTATTGCTCCTCCTACCCCTCGGGCAGAAAGAACGTTTTGTTTATAACCTGCGGGCTCGAAAACGGGTTCGAGGAAAAGGCAACGGAGGCAATTTTGCTTCAGGTCGATGCGATGAAAAAGGGCGATTTTACAGATGATGAGATTATTTCAGCAAAGAAATATCTTGCAACAGGGATGAATTCGATAAAAGACAGTCTTGTTTCTACAGAAAGCTTTTA
>JAZRTL010000383.1:0-10413 GCA_045652025.1 Eubacteriales bacterium | reverse complement strand
GCGTTTTCTCATATCCAATATCGAGCTTTACTTTGCCATGGGCGGCAGCAACGGAGCGCTGGCAGAAATGTATCAGAGCTACAAAACACCCGAACACGATAAGGATATGAATATGACCGTAACCACGGGACTGATCCGTATGCTCGGTGACATCCTCTCTGTCGCACCGCCGAGAGAATCCTATACGCCAAGACAGCTCACTGAAATGGACCTCGAAGAAAAAGAGCGTCTCGAAGAAATACTCGGACGCAAGATATCGCCCCAAGCATTCATTTGCTACTGTACCAAAGAAGAATACGAGCAAGCAAACGGCTTGGGTTACGGAATGTATATGTAATGAACGGAGGAACCTGATGAAGAAAAAAGTTATTTATGAAAACGGAATCGACTTCCGAATCCCATCCGGAAACGATTACGAAAAGGACGTTGCCACAAGCATCCGCAGAAGACAAACCAATCATCTGAAAGAAAAGACCTTGACTTCCTCCACCGAATATATGATTGGCGGGATGAAGTACAAGGTCAATTCTATTTTCGATATTGACACAAAAGACAGCGACGAAGCGTTAAAGCGGCTTATGGAAAAAGAAATTGATAAAGTTTCTTGAATCTTTCCGATTCTCGCTGGACTTTGAAACCGATTGGGAGTATCCTGATGGTGCAGAATCCATAACTGCACCCCTGCACTCTCAATCGGTTTGACATGACAAAGGAGGTAAAACGATATGTCAAACCAAACAGAAAAAATCACAGCATTATATTGCAGACTCTCTCAGGAAGATGAGAACAAAGGCGACAGCAACAGTATTCAGAACCAAAGAGCTATCCTTGAAAAGTACGCCAAGGACAACGGCTTCGAAAACATCCAAATCTTCGTAGATGACGGGTACTCGGGCGTCAGCTTTAACCGACCGGACTTTCAAAGACTCCTTGAAATGATGGAGCAAGGCAAGGTGGCAACGCTCATCACCAAAGACCTCTCCCGTCTCGGCAGAAATTATATCGAGGTGGGCAACTACACCGAGATGCTCTTTCCAAGATGGAATGTTCGGTATATAGCCGTCAACGACAACTACGATTCGCTCTATAGCGAAGGAAATGAGTTCGCACCTTTCAAGAATCTTTTCAACGAATGGTTTGCAAGAGATACAAGCAAGAAGATCCGTGCTGTTGTGAAAGCCAAAGCGGAACGCGGCGAGCGTGTCAGCACGCAGATACCATACGGATACAAGAAGGATCCCGATAGAAAAGGTCATCTGCTGATCGACGAAGAAACAGCACCTGTAGTAAGAATGATCTTTGATTTATGTGCCGCCGGAAACGGTCCGAGGATCATAGCCAATATTCTGCGTGAGAAGAAAATTCTCAAGCCTACTGTTTATCGTTATCGACAGATTGGCAATTATGGTTGCATCACCGATACGGAAGATATCTACGGATGGAACGACAGAACCGTTGCGGGAATTCTCGATAACGAAGTCTACCTCGGACACACGGTCAACTGCAAAACAACGGTTGCTTCATACAAGGACAAGCGAAAACTTGAGCGTCCCGAAAGCGAATGGCTTAGGTTCGAGAACACACATGAAGCCATTATTGATCAGGCTACTTGGGATATTGTTCGAAAGGTACGCGCAGGTAAACGCAGAAGAACAAGTATGGGTGATCTCAATAAATACAACGGACTCCTGTGCTGTTCGGATTGCGGTTCCAAATTATACTTTGTCAGAGGCACTACCATCAAGCCTGAAAACTACAGCTTCATTTGCAGTCGTTACCGTAAGCACATGGGTGAAGAGCAATGCACACCTCACAGCATTAAAGAAGTAGTACTTGATGAAATCATCCTTGAGGAAATCCGCAAGGCAACGTACTATGCACGGGCGAAAACGAAAGAATTTGTTGAGTTCATAAACAAGAAAAGCTCCTCCGAAAACCGAAGAGAGCTTACCGTCAAAACAAACGAGCTTGGTAAATTGGAAAAGCGCAATGCAGAGTTGAATGCTTTGTTCAAAAGACTTTACGAAGATAACGTCCTCGGTAAAATCACAAACGAGCAGTTCAGAATGCTGTCGGATGGGTATAATGCTGAGCAACGTGAAATTCAAGAACAGATTTCAAAACTTCAAGCGGAGATAGAAGAGCTTAAAGCCGCGTCTACCAATGTGGACAAGTTTATAGATGTTGCAAACAAGTACACGGATCTGAAGGAACTGACTCCCGAGGTGCTCAGAGTCTTTATAGCCAAAGTGGTGATCCACGAACGTGAATGTAAGTGGTCTAAAGCATCGGAGCAGCAGATCGACATCTACTTCCGATATATTGGCAGATTAACCGCAGAACCAACAAAACAAGCAGTATAACAGGAAAGGACGGACAGCCTAAACTGTCCGTCCTGCTCGGGAACACCGCCTTACGCTAAAACATCCCTATGAGAACCAGCGTAAACCAAGTGCTTTTTTGCATGATGCATTCCTTCGGAACATGATGCACAACTTTTTGCATGATGCAGACTTCGTCTGTGATGCACGCCTTTGGCGCGTGTAGGAACGCATCGCATCACTTATCACGGCGAAGCCGCATCATTCATCATTTATTTGTAAATGAATTTTATAGGAGCAAAGGCATATCATCAACTTTAGGGTGTATAGCTTTCGCATTGGTGATATACCGCAACAGGTTGCGGATGATATCCAACGCCAAGCCCCTCATTGACAACCAAATGAAAATGTAGTAAAATGTCTTTAACGGTCGGGGCAATCCCGAGAAACTATACGGATATAAACCCAAGGGGCGAAAATTGGCGAACACAGCTTTTTTAGTACGAATAAAAACCAACGAGAAAATCCAAATAAATGCCCCTGATTTTAGGATAGGGAAGCTAAAGGAACACGTTAATTACGCTGTTGATAATCCCTTTATAAGCCGTGTGCACGCATCGGTCATAACGCGCGACGGACGGCATTTTATTATCGACCTATTCTCCACAAACCGCGTTTATATTAACGGAAATCCTATTAACCAAAGGGTTGAATACGAGATTTTCTCGGGCGATAAAATCCGTTTGGCAAACGAGGATTTTGAGTTTATTGTTGAATAGACCAAATGGCAACAGAATTTTAAAAACAAGGTGATAAAATGGAAATTACGAAAATTGTAATAACCGGCGGTCCCTGCGCGGGCAAGACGACGGCGATGAATTGGGTTAAAAACGAGTTTGCACGGTTGGGATATACCGTTTTGTTCGTTTCCGAAACCGCAACCGAGCTTATAACCGGCGGTGTTGCGCCTTGGACCTGCGGTACTGTGCTTGAATATCAATGCTGTCAAATGCAGCTCCAGATGGAGAAGGAAAGAATCTACGAGGAAGCGGCGCGCACTATGCCGAACGATAAATTTCTTATCGTTTGCGACCGCGGCTTGCTTGACAACAAGGCGTATATGAGCGAAGCCGATTTTATAGAGGCGATGAAGCGCTTGAACACAAACGAGGTCGAACTGCGCGACAATTACGATGCGGTTTTCCACCTTGTAACGACCGCAAAGGGCGCGGACAAGTTCTATACAACCGAGAACAATTCCGCCCGCACCGAAACGATAGAAGAGGCGATTGCGCTTGATGACAAGATAATTTCTGCTTGGACGGGTCATCCCCATTTCCGCGTTATAGATAATTCGACGAACTTTGGCGATAAGATTAAAAAGCTTGTAGGGGAGATTTCCTCCTTCCTTGGCGATGAAAAGTCGTTCGAGATAGAGCGTAAATATCTTATCGAATATCCCGACATCGCTTGGCTTGAATCCAACCCGAATTGCCAGCGTATCGATATTATCCAAACCTATCTAAAGAGCGAAAATAACGAGGAAATTCGCGTTCGTCAGCGCGGTGTCGACGGTAATTATATCTATACCCAAACGATAAAAAAGACGATAACCGGATTGAAGCGTATCGAGATAGAAAAACGTATTCCCCAAATGGAATATTTAAAGCTTTTGATGGAAGCGGACACAACCAAGCGCCAAATAAGAAAAACGCGCTACTGTCTTACGTATAATAGCCAATATTTCGAAATCGACGTTTATCCCTTCTGGAAGGATAAGGCGATAGTGGAGCTTGAATTAAGTAACGAGAACGCTACCGTCGATTTTCCCGAGCAAATTAAGGTTATTAAAGAGGTTACCGAGGACGTTTCCTATAAAAACGCCTCGCTTGCAAAAATCTAAAGCTGTATCTCTTGACAAATCGATAAAAACTGTTATACTAAACTTAAGGTACGTTAAGAATAGAACACGTCTGTTGGTTACGCCTTTAAAGAGAGTTTGCGCCGTGGGCTGAAAGCGCAATAGGAAACGGGCTAACGGGTACCACCTGTTTTTGTGCCGAAAACCCAATAAATAAGCTAAAAGTACGGGTGGAACCGTGCGAATTAATTGATTTGCACCCCGACGATTTACGGATTATTTCGTGAACCGTCGGGTTTTGTTTTTGTAAAAAATTCTATATAAATTTAAGAGGGATAGTATGAAGCTATTTATTAACCAAAACGAATTTAACGTAGAAAACGCTGTTACGGTATATGATGCCGCAAAGGAAGCCGAGCTTATCTCCCGCGCGGTTATTGCCGCAAAGGTTAACGGCAGCGTTTGTGCACTTAACGCGAGCGTTAAGGATGGCGACAATATCGAGCTTTTGACCTTCGAGCAACCCGAGGGTAAGCAGGTGTTCCGCCATACCGCCGCTCATATCCTTGCCCAAGCGGTAAAGCGCCTTTACCCCGAAGCAAAGCTTACGATAGGCCCCGCTGTTGAAAGCGGATTCTATTACGATTTCGATAGCGATGTTGCTTTTTCTCCCGACGTGCTTAAAAAGCTCGAGGACGAGATGAAGAAAATCGTTAAGGAAAACCATTTAATCGAACGCTTTGAGCTTAGCCGCGCAGATGCGGTTGCGCTTATGGAAGAAAAGGGCGAGCCCTATAAGGTTCAGCTTATTAACGAGCTTCCCGAGGACGCTGTTATTAGCTTCTATCGCCAAGGCGAATTTGTTGACCTTTGTGCAGGTCCCCACCTTTTCTCGACCGGCGCAGTTAAGGCAATTAAGCTAATGCAATGTACCGGCGCATATTGGAAGGGCGACCAAAATAACAAGCAGCTCCAACGTGTTTACGGCTGTGCGTTCCCCTCTAAAGACGAGCTTAAGGAATATATTACCCAGCTTGAAGAAGCAAGAAAGCGCGACCACAACAAGATTGGACGCGAGCTTGAATTCTTTACCACCGTCGACGTTATCGGTCAGGGCTTGCCTATCCTTATGCCCAAGGGCGCGAGAGTTATCCAGCTTCTCCAGCGTTGGATAGAGGACGAGGAGCAAAAGCGCGGCTATTTGCTAACAAAAACTCCGCTTATGGCAAAGCGCGACCTTTATAAAATTTCGGGACACTGGGACCACTACCGCGACGGTATGTTCATTATGGGCGATGCCGATGATGAAACCAAGGAATGCTTTGCGCTCCGTCCTATGACCTGCCCGTTCCAATACCAAGTTTATCTTAACAAGCGTCGCTCCTACCGCGACCTTCCTATGCGACTTGGCGAAACGAGTACGCTTTTCCGTAACGAAGATAGCGGCGAAATGCACGGCCTTATCCGCGTTCGTCAGTTCACAATTTCGGAGGGCCACTTGGTGCTTCGCCCCGACCAGTTGGAAGAAGAATTCAGAGGTTGCGTTGACCTTGCAAAATATTGCTTGGAAACGCTTGGTCTTTGGGAGGATTGTACCTTTAGATTTTCGCAATGGGACCCCAACCGTACCGATAAGTACGAGGGCACGCCTGAGCAATGGAACGAAGCGCAAGAAGTTATGGGAAGAATGCTCGATACTCTTGGCATAAAATACGAAATCGGTATCGACGAAGCGGCGTTTTATGGTCCTAAGCTCGATATCCAATGCAAGAACGTGTTCGGCAAAGAGGATACTATCGTTACTATTCAAATCGATATGCTTCTTGCTAAAAAGTTCGGTATGGAATACGTTGATAGCGAAAATAAGCTTGTTAACCCCTATATTATTCACCGTACCTCGATGGGCTGTTACGAAAGAACGCTTGCGCTTCTTATCGAAAAATACGCAGGCGCGCTTCCTATGTGGCTTTGCCCCACCCAAGCAACCGTTATTCCCGTTAATGCCGATATGAACGGCTATGCGAGCGAGGTTACCGAAGCGATGGAAAAAATGGGCATTCGCGTTCGTCTTGACGACCGTAACGAAACTATGGGTAAGCGTATTCGCGAAGCACAGATCGAAAAGATACCCTATATGATTATCGTTGGCGCAAAGGAACAGGAGGAAAAGACCGTTTCGCTTCGTAACCGTAAGGGCGAGGATTTGGGCGCGATGTCTATTAACGATATGATCGTTAAGCTTATTACCGAAAATAACCAAAAAACAAGATAAATTAATCTAATAAAAACAACGCCCTTGCGGCGTTGTTTTTTTGTATAACAAGATCAAAAGCTCGAATTAACGGTCTTTTTGTTATTATGCTGTGGTTTTATCTACGGGTTTATTTTTAAACAAGCGGTTGCATATTTTTGCTATTAGGTCGTATGCCAAATTGAGCAAAGCCGATAAGGCGGTAGAGCAAATATATACTGCGGGAACGATAATGATAAAATAATCAAGCCGTTTATGCATATCCAATACGTTTTCGTTTAATATGCGATAAAAAACATCGTCGAATATCCAAGAGCAGAGGTATGCACCAAGTGTTAATTTTGATACATACCCAATGAATTTTTGTGTTCCTGTTCCTACTTTTTCGTATTTTAACGTCAAAAAGAAATTAAATACTAAAACGGTTTGAATAACGGTTACAATCGAGCCGTGGCTACTCCAAGAAGCCCATTGAGGCATATCGCCGCGAAACCTATATATAGTATAGATGCCAATAACCGAAAATGCACCTAAAATCAAAAGGGCATTTTTTATAGGAGTTATTTTTATGGGATATTCACGCAAATAACATCCGATAAAATAATAGGTAATGGGGTAAATGGATAACCAATAGTCGGGGAAAATAAAATCAAAATTGTTGTTGGAGCTTGGTGTTATCCACCATTCCAAATTTAATAATTGGAAGCTGTTTATAAAATGAGGAATAGCGGTCAGAATCAACATTGTTCCTATAAGCAACAGCTTTTGTTTTTGCGATTCCAAATTGTTATAAGCGACGTTTAAAAACGGGATGAGCAAAAACAATCCGATATACATTTCCACATACCAGCTGTAATTAGCAGTAGAGAAATTGAAAAGACCCCATATCTGTCCCATTACGCTGAAGGTTTCGGGGGATTGGATATATTTATAAACGGCGCAGGCGATACTTGCCAAAACATAGATACCAATGGTGTAAAACAGCTTGGAATAATATTTTAGCGTTGGTTTTTTGCTTTTCAATAAATATCCTGAAAGCACAAGGAACAGCGGAACGCAAATCATAAAAAACGTGCGCATAGCTACCATAATATACATACGCGGACAATCTACCACGGTGTTATAAAACCCGCTGTTTAAGAAAAAGTGAACCGAAACCACAGTGAAAAGCGCAAAGCATCGAATTACATCCATTGCGGGATTGCGAACTTTTGCTTGATTGTTCATAGTTGAACCTCCAAAAAAACCAAGGGGATTGCTATATAGGCAATCCCCTATAAATCAGTTTTTATTTATCCTTCTTTTCAAGGAGTTCCTTAATGTCGTTAAGGGTAGCGAGGGTCTTTTCTTCAATGGTAGGTTCAGCGGGTGCCGCTTCTTCTACAACCTCTTCTTCCTTCTTCTTAAGACTATCAACCTTGGTGCGCATACCAACGAACATCTTAATAACCAAGAACATACACAAAGCAACGATAAGGAAATCTACAACGAGCATAATAAAGTTGCCGTATTTAACTGCAACCTCTGCAACTGCTACGCCTGCTTCGTCAACGGTAGCTTCGGTAAGTACGTGCTTAAGCTCGGCAAGCGATTTGGTGTTACAAAGCGAGCTAACGAGGGGCATAATAATATCGGCAACGAGCGAGGAAACGATTTTACCAAAAGCACCGCCGATAATAACGCCGACTGCCATATCAAGAATATTACCTTTGGTAATAAAATCCTTGAAATCGGAAACGAGTTTAATCTTTTTCATAATGAATAACCTTTCTTATGTAGTGAATACGACAAAAAACGCGTTTTGTCGGGAACAATCGCGGTTGCGATTGTTTTGGTGAATTAGAGTGCGCTGTTGAGCTTCTCTAAAAGCGCTTCAACGTCTTGACCGTGCGCGCTGCATGCATCGGCAATCGATTCGCCTCTGGACATAGGGCATCCAAGGCAATGCATACCGATTTCCAAAAAATACTTTGCAAGCTCGGGCTTTGCATCAAGCACGTCGCCAACAAGCATATCTGCAGTAATTTTAGTCATCTTCGTAACTCCTTTCGTCGTCGTAAATATCTTCAAAATTATTTCCTTCTGTGTCTTCTGTGTCTTCGGGCTCTTCGCTTTGTTGCGAATGCGCTTCTTCGGCCTCGGCAGCGGGCGCGGTATAGGCGCGCTTTTGCTTTGGCTTCGCGTTGAGGAAGAACCTTGCAATTTGTGCAAGCACGAAATAAGCAACGCTAAGCGTTACCGAAATAACCGCCTTTGCCATACCCGGAACACCGTAACCGAAAAGGTTGTGCCCAACGCGAGTGAACAACAAAGCGGAGATAATTAACGCCACACCAAGCCCGCATAAATAAAGAACTCTGTTTCCGAACCGCTTGGTAACAAAAACACCGCCCTTCCCGCCGAGCGAGCAGGCATATAGGAACAACAATAGCGAAAGCGCAATCATCGTGCAGGTATAGCTAAGCGTTGCCGCGCTGACTATAAACAACACAATACCACCGCCAACGCCGTACATTAACGGATAGATAAAATCGTTAAGTGAGGGCTGCTTGTTGGCGAAGGGGAAGCAATCGCGAATATTTTTTGCGTTGCGGGGTTCAAAAGCGAGCGAGCAAGCAAAGGCAAGGTTGAACAATATACCGCCAAAAAGAACGTCTTGGGTTCTAAGCGCGGGTATTTGGTTATAGCAAGCCGAAAATACCGAGGCAA
Organism: Eubacteriales bacterium; assembly: GCA_045652025.1. Classification (GTDB taxonomy): domain Bacteria; phylum Bacillota; class Clostridia; order Oscillospirales; family CAG-382; genus Coliplasma. Next base: position 1,271 of record JAZRTL010000383.1, on the reverse strand, counting down.
TCAACATAATAATAATTGCAACGGGAAGATAGGTTACAACCGAACCAATCCTTCGGCAAATGGTTTTCGCGTTAAGAATACCGTCGGCGATAAGGTTAATTCCCGTTCCGAGCATAAGCGCATCGGCGGTTTGCTTAAGCGTATCGGAGGAGCTCTCGGGTACGATAGCGACGTCCGATTCGTTCATAATCTCAAGCTCGTTAATACGCTCTGCGGTAACGGTTGTAACGCGCTTGCCCATACGCCGTAGGTTAATTATATCAAGCCATTCGCTATCGTCGATATTAAGAAACAAATTATAATACGGCGCGTTTGCGATAAACAACCCGCGGTCGCATTTTCTTATCTGCTCTGCGGTAATAATTTGCGATTCGTCCTTAATAATTCCCGCGCTTTTTGCGGAATTTAGCGCGGTGTAATAGGCATCGTTGGAATTAAGTATCGTTTCGATCCCCGCGCCGTCGCATCTGTAAACCGATTCCGCAACGCCAGGGTCGAGCGAGCTTGAAAAGGAAATAAAGCCCTTAAAAATAAGCTTGTGCTCGGCTTCGATATCCCTAAGGTTGTTCGATTCGCTCTCTCCGCAAGCAACCGCAAGCAAAAAGCTGTTTGTTCTTGCGGCATCCTCGGCGGCGGAAAGAATTTTCTTTCGGGTAAAATCGCTAAGCTTGTAATCGGTTCCGTCGAGCGTATAGCCGGCACAGCGCGAAAGAATGTTCTCGGGCGAGCCGCGAACGATAATAACGTTTTTGCCGTTATGTAGCGCCAAAAGACGCGAAATATCGCCCGAAAGAGTATATTCGGCATCAAGGCGAATGTATTGGTCGCGTATCGCGCCTATCGTCTTGCCCCATTCGCCGAAATATTCAACGATAGCATCATCGAGCGGAAGCCCCTTATATTCGGGCAACCCCCTAACGAGCTTTCTTTCGGCAGGGGTAATCTTTCTAACGTCGGAGCAGACCAAAAACAGCTTTAAAAGCTCTATCGCTTCTTCGTTGGGGCGCTTTTCACGGTCGTAATTACGGCAAGAGAAGTAAAGCCCCGTAAGGTTAATTCTTTTTGGGGGGAAGGCAAGGTTTTTACCGCAAGCGATTGTGTTGGTTTTCGCAAGCGTTTGGATACAGTTGTAGTTTTTAACAACCATCCCGTCGCCAACCATCCTGCGCGCGCCGAACGCGAGCGAGGTGGCACAAAGCGAAACCATACTGTCGCAATGCGAGCTTGCGCCGATAGCGAGCGAGCAAATAAACCAATTCGTAATATCCGCG
>JAZRTL010000382.1:0-2569 GCA_045652025.1 Eubacteriales bacterium | reverse complement strand
CCTATTGGTGATTCGGTGTACCACAGCGAAATTTTTATTAACAGTACCGGTCATATAGATTGGGAAGCATTAGGTAACGGTGCAGGTCTTATCGACTATCTTTACCTTGGCGTTAAGTTGGGTATTTACCCTCCGCTTATCTTCCTTGGTGTCGGTGCAATGACCGACTTCAAGCCGCTTATTGCTAACCCGAAGAGCCTTCTTCTCGGTGCGGCTGCTCAGGTAGGCGTTTTCGTCGCATTCTTCGGTGCACTTATGCTCGGCTTTAACGTTAGCGAAGCATCCTCTATCGGTATTATCGGTGGCGCAGACGGTCCTACCGCTATTTACGTTACCAAAACTCTTGCACCCCACCTTCTCGGTGCGATTGCAATCGCGGCATATTCTTATATGGCGCTCGTTCCGTTTATCCAACCTCCCATTATGAAGGCGTTCACCACCAAAAAGGAACGTTCTATCGTAATGGAACAGCTCCGTAAGGTTTCCAAGACCGAAGAAATTATCTTCCCCATAGTTGTTACTATCGTTGTAAGCGTAATTCTTCCTTCTGCGGCTGCTCTCGTTGGTATGCTTATGTTGGGTAACCTTCTTAACGCTACCGGCGTTGCGGACAGACTTTCCAAGACTGCTCAAAACGAGCTTATGAATATCGTTACCATCCTTCTTGGTGTTTCGGTTGGTGCTACCGCTTCTGCGGCTAACTTCTTAAGACTTGAAACTCTTAAGATTATCTGCCTTGGTCTTTGCGCGTTTGCCGTTGCTACCTTGGGTGGCGTATTATTCGGTAAGATTATGTGCATTCTTACCAAGGGTAAGATCAATCCTCTTATCGGTTCCGCCGGCGTTTCTGCTGTTCCTATGGCAGCAAGAGTTTCGCAGGTTGTTGGACAAAAAGAAAATCCTTCGAACTTCCTTCTTATGCACGCGATGGGTCCCAACGTTGCAGGCGTTATCGGTTCTGCGGTTGCGGCTGGCGTATTCCTCGCATTGTTTAGTTAATTTAGAAAGGTATTTTGATTATGGCAAAGCAAGTTAAAATAACAGAAACAATTATCCGTGATGCTCATCAGTCGCTTATCGCTACCAGAATGACTACTGATGAAATGCTCGAGATCCTTCCCGAACTCGACAAAGTTGGTTATCACTCTCTTGAAGCTTGGGGCGGCGCTACCTTCGATTCCTGCCTCCGCTTCCTTAACGAAGACCCTTGGCAAAGACTCCGTACCATCAAGGATAACGTAAAGAACACTCCTCTCCAGATGCTCTTTAGAGGTCAGAACATCCTTGGTTACAGACACTATGCAGACGACGTTGTAGAATACTTCGTTCAAAAGTGTATTGCAAACGGTATGGATATTATCCGTATCTTCGACGCTCTTAACGACCCCCGTAACCTTAAGACTGCTATTAACGCAACTAAGAAGGAAAAGGGTCACGTTCAAGCGTGCGTTTGCTACACCACCGGTCCCGTTTTTACTAACGAATATTTCGCAAAGTATGCAAAGCAGCTCGAGGAAATGGGCGCAGACAGTATCTGTATTAAGGATATGTCCGGTCTTCTCACTCCTTACGATGCATACGATCTTGTAACTGCAATTAAGTCTATCGTAAACGTTCCCGTTCAGCTCCATACCCACTACACCAGCGGTCTTGCTTCTATGACTCTTCTTAAGGCAATCGAAGCAGGTGTTGACGTTGTTGACTGTGCGCTTTCTCCTCTTGCGCTCGGTACTTCTCAGCCCGCTACCGAACCTATGGTTGCTACTCTTCAGGGTACTCCTTACGATACCGGCATTGACCTTGCTCAGCTCGACAAGATTTCCAAGCACTTTGATGCTCTCCGCGAAAAATATATCGCAAGCGGTCTTCTTGATCCCAAGCTTCTTAAGGTTAACGTTAACGCACTTATGTATCAGGTTCCCGGCGGTATGCTTTCTAACCTTCTCTCTCAGCTTAAACAAGCATGCGCGGCAGACAAGCTTCAACAGGTTCTCGAAGAAGTTCCCCGCGTAAGAGAAGATGCTGGTTATCCTCCGCTTGTAACTCCTTCTTCTCAGATCGTTGGTACTCAAGCAGTATTTAACGTTCTCATGGGCGAAAGATACAAGAACGTAACCAAGGAATTCAAGGCAATGGTTAAGGGCGAATACGGTAAGACACCTCTTCCCATCGACCCCGAATTCGTTAAGAAGATTATCGGCGACGAAAAGCAGATCACCTGCCGTCCCGCAGACGAAATCAAGCCCGAGCTCGAAACCCTTAAGACCAAGCTTGGTGCAAAGGCACATCAGGAAGAAGACGTTCTTTCCTATGCGCTCTTCGATCAGGTTGCTATGAAGTTCTTCGACAAGCGCGACGAAGGTGAAACCATCGCTAACGCTCTTGCAGATGCTTCCGCTACCAAATACAACGTAAACATTCGCGAAGTTAAATAATTTTAAAGGGCAGGGTAACCTGCCCTTTATTTTTACTATAATTGACATTATGCGTAACATTTGTTATAATATATATCGCTTGGAGGTGATTATCATAAATAGAGCTTTTAAATCGATTGTTTTGTTTTTTCTTG
>JAZRTL010000381.1:0-2668 GCA_045652025.1 Eubacteriales bacterium | reverse complement strand
GTCGTTTCGGGAGAGGTCATTCTTTTTAACGCCTCCAGCGCACGCTCGGCGCGGCTTTCTTGAATAACCGAAATTACCGCGTTTGCCGCAACGATAACCAAAATAATTATCGGGTCGGCATATCCCTCGCCCGAGATATAGGCGGTAAGAAAGGAGATTGCGGAGGCGATAAGCAAAACGACAGACATTCGGTCGAGCATTGCACCGAAAAATCTTTTTATTATCCCCTTTTTCTTTTTAGAGGAAAGCTCGTTTCTTCCAAAGCGGGAGAGCCGTTTAACAGATTCGGCGGTTGTTAGCCCCTCCGCCGAGCTTTTAAGCGAAGAAAGCAAATCCTTTAAATCTTCGTGGTACCACATTTTATTATACCATCCTTTCTATTTCTTTTCGGCATTTATAAAGCAAAAACAGGTTTGGGAAGGTCATTAGCGCGTTTAGAATATCCGAAAGCTCCCAAACGATTTGGTTTGAAGCAAAGACCCCGAAAAACGATAGTATTAAAAACAAGCAACGGTATATAAGGATAGGCGTTTTGGGTCTTTTAAAGGCAAAGGAAACAGAGCATTCGGCATAGTAGCACCAGCTTATTACCGAGGCAAAGGCGAACACCGCCGAAAGCGCTCCAAAGGCATATTTCCCGCCAACACCAAATACCGAAGAAAACATTAAAAGGACCTCGGTATATCCACCGCTCAGAAGGCAGATCGCGGTTAGGGTTGAAACTATAAAGGTATCGAAAAATATCTCGAAAATACCCCATTCCGCTTGGAGAACGGCGCTTCCGTCCGAGGTCGAATGGGCAAGCGGAGAGGAACCCATACCCGCCTCGTTAGAGAAGATGCTTCTTGCAAAGCCCTCTCTTATAACCTTTGATATTACCGCGCCCGAAAAGCCGCCCAAGACAGAGGAAAAGCCAAACGCCTCTTTAAATATTTTTGCGAACGATAACGGGATATTGCTTTTATTTAATACAAGTATATAAGCACAGACAAGCAAATAGACCGCGGAAGCGAAAGGCACGAGAAAAAGGTTTATTTTTGCTATCCTTTCCCTACCGCCGAACACCGCAACGCCAATAAAACCGCAACAAACCGCAGCGCTTAGAAATCCGTTTGCGCCGACCGAGCCGAAAAAGGAAGCCACCATACCGATTTGGGTTAAATTTCCCGTTCCGAACGAGGCGAGCACGCAAAAAAGCGAAAACAAAAGCGCGGTTTTGTTGTACCCAAGCTTTTTAAGCCGAACCCCCGCACCGCCTAAAATTAAGCCGTTTTTTGTTACGCGGTCGGTAAGGGCGATTTTTATTTCGGCATATTTTATGCCCATTCCGAAAAAAGAGCAAACCCACATCCAAAATATACTTCCCGCACCGCCGACCGAGATAGCATAGCCAACCCCAACGATACTCCCTACCCCAACCGTACCGCCGAGCGCGGTTGCGACAGCGGCAAGCGGCGAAATACCCGACTTTCCCCTTTGGGTTAGCGAGCCGAGGATATCTTTAGTTATTTTTCTTATTGCTTTTGGGAAGAAAAATCCGATTTTCGTGCTGAAATATACCCCAAAGGCGATAAGCAGAAATAGCGTTGGTACGCCCCATACGATTTCCTTTATTAGAGAAATGATTTTGGCACCTCCGTTGTTGACATTTTTTGTGTTGTGTGCTACACTTAGAGTGAGTTAAGTATTTTTTTGAAGGGAATGGTGAACGCTTTGGCAGAAACCTATTTTTCTAAATCTTTCAGAGGATATAATCCCGAGCAGGTAGATGCTTTTATTATCTCGCTTAGCGATAATTACGATGCTAATTTAAAGGCATCCGAGGAAAAGCTTAGAATTGCGGAAGCAGACAAGGCGAAGCTGCGCGACGAAATTTCGGAATTGCGCCGTTATATCGAGGAAACTGCGGCAAGACACGAGGAAGAGCTTTTAAGAAAGCAGGAGGAATACGACCGCTTGTATTCTCAAATCGGCGAAAAGATGGTTATTGCCGATACCCGCGCGGCAGAAATAATTAAGAACGCAGAAAAGGAAGCCGCTTTTATTGTTTCGGAGGCAAGACAATCGCTTGAGGAAGAAGCAAGAACGATAAAAGCCAACGCCGAGGCAGAGGCAAGCAAGCTTATTGAGGAAACCCGCGCTAAATGTGCGGATATTTCGGCAAGAGCAGAGGAATTCCGTTTGAAGCAGGACGAGGTTAACAGAACTATTTTGGAAACCGAAAAGCAATTTGACGATGCGCTTGCAAAGCTTCGCGAGGGGTTTGGTGGCAACAATGACAATAAATAATTTAATAAAGAGCTATTTCGCCGACGAATCGATTAAGGCACAAGCGATAAGCGACCTTGCGGAGATTATTGCAATTCCCTCGGTTGCGGGCGAGCCCGAGGGCATTTACCCTTACGGCAAGAAATGTGCCGAGGCGCTCGATAAGGCAGCAATTCTTGCTAAAAAATACGGCTTTAGAACCGAAAACCACGATTACCATTGTATGAGCGTTTTATACGGCGATGCAGAAGAGGAAATCGGCATTGTTTGCCATCTTGACGTTGTCCCCGCGGGCGACGGCTGGAGCGTTAACCCCTACGAGCTTACCGAGCAAGGCGAGCTTTTGTTGGGCAGAGGCACCCACGATGACAAGGGTCCGTTTATTCAAGCGCTCTACACG
>JAZRTL010000380.1:0-3324 GCA_045652025.1 Eubacteriales bacterium | reverse complement strand
GTAACGTAACCCTTAACTGTTACGCCCTCGTGGGTATAATCGATTTCAACGAGCGATTTTGCAAATTCTCTGCCCAAAACCGAATATACGGTCGGGTAAAGCTTGCCGTCGCCCGCGGTTGTAAACCTACGCTCGCCGTCCGAAACGACGGTAAACGAAATTTCGGGGTGGGAAAGCGCCATTTTCTCGGCAACCGCAACGCAGGAAGCGCCCTCGGTTGCATCTCTTTTTAAAAACTTTTGTCTTGCGGGGGTGTTATAAAAAATATCCCGCATCGTAACGGTTGTGCCGTCGGGGCAACCCGTATCTACCATAACGATACCGTTTTCATCGGCGGTAAGGCGGGTGCCGATTTCCTCGGTTCGATGCTTTGTAACGATATCCAATCGCGAAACCGAGCCGATTGCGGCAAGTGCTTCGCCACGGAAGCCGAGCGAGCGGATACCGTTAATATCCTCGCCACAGCTTATTTTGCTGGTGGCGTGTCTTAACAACGCTTTTGGGATATCCTCGCGAAGAAAGCCACAGCCGTCGTCGATAACGCGAACGAGCGTGCGACCGCCGTTCTTTATTTCGAGCGTTATGGCGTTCGCACCCGCATCTATTGAATTTTCAAGCATTTCCTTAACCGCAGAGGAAGGTCTTTCGACAACCTCGCCCGCGGCGATAAGGTTCGCGGTGTGCGAATCGAGAATATTAATTATGCCCAAATTTAATCAAGCTCCTTTTTAAGCTCATACAAAATAGTTATTGCTTCGTAAGGGGTTAGGGTATTTATATCGAGCGCTTTTAGACGGTCGATAACGCGATTTTCGGAAATTAAATCGAAGCTTACGTTATCGTCATCCTGCTTTTTGTTGCTAACGCGAACGGGAGCAACCTCTAAAAGCGATGCCAAAATCTGTTTTGCACGGTTAACAACCGTCTCGGGCACGCCCGCAAGGTGTGCAACCTCGATACCGTAGCTATCGTCCGCCGCGCCTTTTATTATTTTACGAAGGAAAACAACGTCGTTGCCGCGCTTTTTGGCTGCAATGTTATAGTTAACAACGCCGTCGCATTCGCCCTCAAGCTCTGTCAGCTCGTGGTAATGGGTAGCGAAAAGCGTTTTTGCGCCGATTTTTTTAGAGGTGTATTCCACAACCGCCTTCGCAATACTCATACCGTCGTAGGTGGATGTGCCTCTGCCTATTTCATCATATATAATAAAGCTGTTTTTGGTGGCGTTTTTAAGAATATCGGCAACCTCGTTCATTTCTAACATAAAGGTAGAATTACCGCTTGCAAGGTCATCCGATGCGCCGACGCGGGTGAACACCCTATCGACAATACCTATTCTTGCCTCTGTCGCGGGGACAAAGCAGCCCGCTTGGGCAAGGATTATACAAAGCGCAATCTGGCGCATATAAGTAGATTTACCCGCCATATTCGGACCGGTTATTAGCATAATTCGGTTTGAAGCGCAATCGAGGACACAATCGTTGGGAACGAAATAGCTCCCCTCTAAAAACCGCTCGACTACGGGATGGCGGCTGTTTTTTAGAATTATTTTGTCCGAACGGTCGATTTCGGGACAAACGTAGTTTTGCTCCCTTGCTATTTCGGCGTTGGAGCAATAAACGTCGAGCTCCGCAAGCGCGTTCGCCGCGGTTTTTATCGGCTCGAGCGAGTTAAGAACGTAATCGCGCAATGCCACAAAAAGCTCGTCTTCCAAAGCGTAAAGACGGTCCCCTGCGCCAATAACGCGGCTTTCGGTTTCCTTTAGCTCGGGGGTTACAAAGCGTTCGCCGTTCGAAAGCGTTTGGCGACGGATATAGCTATCCGGCACTTGATCGATAGAGGATTTGGGAACCTCGATATAGTAGCCGAAAACGCGGTTATAGCCGACCTTAAGCGACTTAATACCCGTTTTTTCGCGTTCTAATTCCTCTATCCTTGCTATCCACGCCTTACCGTTGGTAACCATCTCGTAAAGCTCGTCAACGGCGGCGTTACATCCGCGGCGGATAATACCGCCCTCCTTAAGAGTTATAGCGGGTTCTTCGGAAATTGTGTTTTCGATAGAATCGGCTATTTCGGCAAGCGGGTCTATTTCGGAATTAAGGCGCTTTAAGGAATTTGTTTTTGCGCCGTTTAAAAGCTCTTTAATTTGGGGGAAAAGGCGTATTGTCTTTTCAAGCGATTTAAGGTCGCGCGCGTTCGCCGTACCGTAAACAAGGCGGGTTGTAAGACGTTCGATATCCGTAATTCCCTTTAAAAGCTCGCGAATTTCCTCGCGCAAAACACCGTCCGAATAAAGCTCCGAAACGGCATCCAAGCGGGATTTTATTGCCGTTTCGTTAACCAACGGCTTTTCTAAATGACGGCGCAAAAGGCGCGCGCCAGCGCTGGTACGGGTACGGTCAATCGCCCATAAAAGCGAGCCCTTGCGCTGATGTGCGCGCATAGACTCCGCAATTTCCAAATTACGACGGGACGCCGAATCTATTCCCATAAATTCATCGCAGGAATAGAAGTTTATTTTTTGTAAATATGTAAGCTCTATCTTTTGGGTACGCGAAATATAAGCCAAAAGACCGCCGACTGCACGAACCGAATAATCGCTATCGGTTTTCGGCGCATTGCCGTAGATTGATTTAATTCTTTCGATTGCTTCCAAAATCTCGAAATCGGCTTTATCCCCTGCCGTTACGAGAGTATTAAACCTTGCCGAGAACAATTTGGATATTTCCTCGGGGAAATCGCTTTGGCAAATAAGCTCGCTCGGCAAGTATGCCGCGGCTTCGGAAGTAACTCGGGCGCAAACGTTACCGCCCAAAATCTCGGTAGCGCTGATTTGACCTGTCGAAACGTCGGCAAAGGCGATACCGCAACCAAAGGAATCGCAATAGGAGGCACAGATGTAGTTGTTTTTCTTTTCGTCAAGATAACCGCCCTCGGTAACCGTACCGGGTGTGATAATACGAACAACGTCGCGCTTTACCAAGCCCTTTGCGGTAGCGGGGTCCTCCATCTGCTCGCAGATGGCAACGCGATAACCGCGGGATACGAGCTTTGCTATATAGGAATCTGCCGCGTGATGAGGCACACCGCACATAGGTGCGCGCTCCTCCAAGCCGCAATCCTTACCCGTAAGCACAAGGTCAAGCTCGCGCGAGGCGATTTTTGCATCCTCGAAGAACATCTCGTAAAAATCGCCGATACGGCACATAAGGATGCAATTCGGGTGCTCCTGCTTAACCTCGAGATATTGTTTCATAAGCGGTGAAAGCGCCATCTAAAACCTCCGAATTAGTAGAGTAAAGAGTGAAAAGTGAAAAGTCG
>JAZRTL010000379.1:0-1225 GCA_045652025.1 Eubacteriales bacterium | reverse complement strand
CTTGTTGTGTGCGAATAAATCGCGTTTTCTAACCGTTGTTGGCAATAATCAACGGGTCGAATAAAGTCGCTTTGAATTAAAGCGGTGTAACCTGGTTGCTGTTAAGCTCTACCTTGGTTTCTCTGCCAAAGAGCGAAGCCGAAACGGTAACCTTAGTCATATCGTCGGAAATCTCTTCAACAACACCAATAAAGCCTGCAAGTGCGCCGTCGATAATGTTAACACTATCGCCAACTGCGAACTTGATTTCGATGGTTTTAACCTCAACACCCATACGCTCAACTTCCTCATCGGTAAGGGGCACAGGGCGCGATCCGGGACCAACAAAGCCGGTAACGCCGGTGATATTACCAATAACCTGCCAGGTTTCGTCATTCATAACCATCTTAACTAAAACGTAACTCGGGAACAGTTTTCTTTCGATTTCCTTTTCACCCTTGTCTGTGGTTTCAATAACCTTTTCTACAGGCACGTTAACCGCAAGGATCAATTCTTCAAGACCGCGGTTTTCAACAATCTTTTCGATGTTTTGTGCAACCTTGTTTTCATAACCCGAATAGGTATGAACTACATACCAAAGCGGCGTGCTTTCTTGGGGTAAACTCATAATTAACCGTTCCTTTTTTAATTAAAAAGATTTGCAAGTAATTTAACGATTTGTGTAAATCCAAAGTCGAGCACGCCAATCGCGATAGCTGCGACAATAAGAAATACAAGAACAATACCGGTAGCTTTAGCAGTATCCTTGGTGGGATACCAAGTTACCTTCTTGATTTCACTCCAATATTCCTTAAAGAACTTGTTGATTCTCTGACCGAGCTTGCTATTGGTCTTAGAAAGAATAATAGCAACGACGATAAGAATTACAATAACTGCCAAGGTGATAACTCTTGCCCAGGGGAAGTTGCTAATGTTGCTTGCTGCTTGATCTGCGGTAGCAGTATCGTTGGTAGCTGCAAGAACGTTAAGCGACAACGCGGAAAAGCCCGCGAGAGCGGTAAGCGCTGTTAAAAATTTCTTCATAATAACGCCTCCTTATTTGCTTTCCTTGTGAAGAGTGTGCTTGCGACAGAATTTGCAATGCTTGTTCATCTCAAGACGGTCCGGGGTATTAGTTTTGTTCTTGGCTGTGTCATAGTTTCTCTGCTTGCACTCGGTGCATACGAGAGTAACCTTGACTCTTTTTTCTTTACCCGCCATTTTTCGGCACCTCCATATTAAAATG
>JAZRTL010000378.1:0-3068 GCA_045652025.1 Eubacteriales bacterium | reverse complement strand
GTATCGAAATAATTAACACCGTTAGAAAAAGCGTACATAATTTCGCGTTCGGTTTCGTCCATATCTATGGCACCGAGCTTACGCGGAAATCTCATACATCCAAAGCCAAGAACAGAAAGACTATTTCCATTTTTATCAACTCGAAAATTCATAATAACCTTCCAAAAATTTATCAAGAACATTATATAATATATCGCCATTAAGGTCAACAACTATTTTATATAAAACCTCGTAAAAGAAAATTAGATTGACTTTAAATTAGAAAAATGTTATAATACTTGGAAATAAGCCATATTTCAGGCAACAAAATCTTGTAAAGGAACAGAAAATGATATTATCGGGTTCGGATATACTCGTTCGCACGCTTATTGAGCAAGGCACAGACCTTGTTTTCGGATACCCCGGCGGACAGGTTATAGATATTTATGATTCTTTATTAAAATATCAAAATGAAATAACCCATATTCTCACCGCGCACGAGCAAGGCGCAACACACGCGGCAGATGGTTACGCGCGCAGTTCCGGCAAGGTTGGCGTTGTTATTGCAACCTCGGGCCCCGGTGCTACCAACTTGGTAACGGGTATTGCTACCGCTTATTTGGATTCTATTCCTTTAATTGCAATTACAGGCAACGTCCCTACAACGGCTATTGCAACCGACAGCTTCCAAGAAATTGACATTACGGGTATCACTCTTCCCATAACGAAGCATAATTATTTCGTTAGCTCGGTAGAGGAGCTTGCGGACGTGGTGCGCGATGCTTACCGCCTTGCTTTATCGGGAAGACAAGGTCCCGTTTTGATTGATATCCCTTCCGACGTGCAAAAAGCCCTTTGTGAGTATGAACCCTTAGAAAAGGTTTTGCCTAACGAGCCGTTTGCCGCCAAGGATATTCGCATCGAGCAAGCGGTTGAATGCATTAACGCTTCCTCGCGCCCCTTTATTTATTTTGGCGGCGGTCTTGTTTCGAGTGATGCGGCGAGCGAAATGTTAGAGCTTGCGGAGCTTATTGATGCTCCTATCGGTTGCTCTATGATGGGGCTTGCGGCTATTCCTACCGACAACCCAAGGTTTTTGGGTATGCAAGGTATGCACGGACGGTATTCCTGTACCACCGCGATGAACAACGCGGATTGTATTATCGCGCTAGGCGCAAGGTTTAACAACCGCGTTACAGGCAACAAAAACTCATTTGCACTTAAAACAAAGATTATACAAATAGACGTTGACGGCTCGGAGCTTAACAAAAACGTTAACGTTACACACGGCTTACGAGGCGATATTAAGCTAACGCTTAAGCGTATGCTACCGCTTATTAAATCTACCAAGCACCCCGCTTGGAACGCTAAAATAGGCGAATACAGGGCATACGAGGGAAGGTTTATTGACAAGCGAACCACCCTTACCCCTCGCAACGTTATTAACGCTATAAACGAGCGAAAAAAGGATTCTACTCCTATCCTTACCGATGTTGGACAACACCAGGTTTGGACGGCACAGCACATTAATTTAACCAACCCGCGCACCTTTATTTCAAGTGGCGGCTTGGGCACGATGGGCTTCGGGTTGGGCGCGGCTATTGGCGCGGCTTTTGCAACAAAAGAAAAGCCGGTTCTTGTTACGGGCGACGGTAGCTTTGGTATGAACCTTAACGAGCTTGCTACCGCAGTTAAATATAACGTACCGTTAATTATTCTTATTATGAACAACAATTCTCTAGGTATGGTTCGCCAAATGCAAACGCTTTTCTTCGATAAGCGTTATTCCGCCACAACGCTTGACAGAGCGACCGATTTTGTTGCAATTTCAAAGGCGTTCGGCGCAGACGGCGAGAATGTTACAGATATAGAAGCGCTCGGTAGCGCACTTGACAGAGCGTTTGAGCACAGCGGAGCTTATGTAATCGATTGCGCTATCGATATAGACGAATTTGTTTTACCGACACTTCGCCCCGAAGCTTCGTTAGATGATATTATTATGAAAGTAGGCGACTAAATGGAAAGATATGTAGTTGCGGTTTTGGTTAAAAACCAATTCGGCGTACTTAACAGAGTTACAAGTATGTTCCGAAGAAGACAATTTAACATTAGCTCGCTTACGGTTAGCGAAACAGAATCCAACGAGTATTCGCGTATTACAGTAACCTTCGACGGCGACGAGATTAAGGAGCAACAGCTTATCAACCAGCTATATAAGCTACCCGACGTTGTTTCGATACGCGAGCTTAATGCCGCAAATACGGTTAGTGCGGAGCTACTTCTTATTAAGATGGAAAACGACCCGAACACACGCGCGGACATTATTTCGGCGGTAGATGCTTTTGATGCGAAAACCGTTGATTATTCAAGAGAATCAATGGTTTTCCAGTTAACCGCGGAAAGCAGACGTATTGATGAATTTATTAATATTATGCGCGATTATACTATCCTTGAAATTTGCAGAACAGGTATTGTTTCGCTTGAAAAGGGCGCAGAAACGATAAGAAAGGTAACCAACCTTTAATACAAAAAGAAATACCGCCAAGAACAATTCTTGGCGGTTATTTTTATTTAATTATACACTCCAAAGGTTAGCGGGATATTCGCCGTTTTCGATCTTTTTAGCAAGAAAATCAACAAACGCAGGTTTATCCGAGCGATATGTAACACCCATCCATTTTGCAGGTGTTTCGATAACCTTACATTCAAAGTCGCCGGCATTTACACCGATATCGACAACAGAGGGAATATAATATTCTCCCTTAAGAAGATCGGTTTCGGGATCGCGAAGGAATTCCGCAAAGCCATCCTCGAGATATTCGAATATTTCGGGAGTGAAGCCCCAGAAATTCATCGAAACAGGAGAATTTTCATCGATATCCTTCCATTCGCCGTTATCCTCATATTTCACAACGCCATCGATGCGCATAATTTGCTTAATTTCGCGAATCCGCTTAATCTTACCGTTTTCGGTAATACAAACGCCACGAGCAACGTGTCCGTTCTCGGACAAGGTGTTTTGGAGCGTATAGCCGGGCATTGCAAAGCATTTTGCGCTAATGTCGGAAAGTGCCTTATACATATTTTCG
>JAZRTL010000377.1:0-3916 GCA_045652025.1 Eubacteriales bacterium | reverse complement strand
ATATCGGGCTTGAGGACTATACAAAATGCGTTATGGCAAACGAAATAGGCACTAACGTTTCGGTCGAAACGAGAAAGGCGTTTTCGGTGCTTGCGCGCACGCTTGCGCTCGGCAAAAAGCACGAGGAGAACGGGTTTGACGTTTGTCCCAACTCCGCTTGTTGTCAGGTTTACCAAGGGCTTAACCGTATTAGCGAGGAAAACAACCAAATCGTTGACGAAACCCGCGGGTTGATTTGCGCCTATAACGGCAAGCCGATTTCGGTTCTTTACCACAACTCCAACGGCGGTGCAAGCTGTTCCTCGGTTGCGGCTTGGGGCGGAAACGAGGTTCCCTATCTTACGACCGTATTTCTTGATGAAGCGGGCGAGGCGGATAAATGGGAGCTTAGCTTTACAAAGCAGGAATTTTACGATTATATGCTCTCCCGCAGAACCTTTTCGGCGGTAGCGGACGATAATATCTCGCTTAAAATACACGAAAAGGACCCCTACGGTTCTAACTACAACACCTTTATTACGGTTACCGACGGAAGCGGAAACGTTATTGAGGTTCGCACCAGCGAGGACGTTCGTTCTGCGCTTGGGTTCGACAGCGCGAACTTTGATATAGAATACAGCAAGGAAATCGAAGCGCTCGATTCCAACGGCAAGCTTGTTACCCAAAAAATAACGGGCGTGCTTACCGCGGACGGATATAAGGAGTTCGACGGCTTTACCGACGAATACAAAACCGTTTCGGGCGAATGTATCTCCCCCGACAAGATTGTTATTAAGGGCGAGGGCAAGGGCCACGGAGTTGGTTTTTCGGCTACGGGAAGCGAGCTTCTTGCAAAGGACGGATACAGCTATAAATATATCCTCGAATTCTTCTTTAACGGAACTGAGCTTGTTAAGGTTGGTTAAAAAAATGTAAAAAGAGCCACTTTGGTCTTTACAAACCTCATTTAAAGAATTATAATTAGTTTATAATTTTTTAAGTGAGGTTTTTTTATGCGCAAAATACGCATATGGACCGCTTTTTTTGTGAGCGTAGCTTTGGCGATTGTTCGCACCGTTTTGGTTACCTCTTATATGGAAAAAAGCGATTATTTCGACCACGTTTATTATCTTTCCGAAAATATATTCGTTACTCTTTTCACCGTTGCGGCTTGCTTGTTCGTTGTCGTTTCGCTTGCCTGCTCGGTTTGGTTTAACAAAAAAATGGTCGTTTCGGTTAACAAAAAGGATATTGCTCCCACCGCGGCGGCTTGTATGTACGCCTTTTTGCTTCTCGGTACGGTTGTAATACTTGGTATTTCGGTCTTCAACGGCGAGCTTACGCTCGGTTTTGGCACGCTCGCGTTGGCTATCCTTTCTATCGGAACGGCAATTAGCTTTTTGGCAAGCGCCGTTAGAATACGCGGGGATATTTCGCTTGGGCTATTAACCCTTTTCCCCATTCTTCTTTACGTCGTTCGCTTTTTCTATCGATTTATCGCAACGAGCGCAGCACTTAACGCCAGCTCGGGTATGTACCAGCTTGTAGCGGTTGCTCTGCTCGCGGCGTTCTTTGTTTGCGAGGGGGATGCCTACTTATCCCGCGGGAAAGCTTTTGGGTTCTATTTCACGGGCACCTGCGCGATTTTGTTTATTTTGGTCTATTCGGTTCCAACGATTTCGCTAATTTGTATGGGCTCGCTTAGCTTCGATTACAACGCTTCTCTTGCGGCGGCGGATATTGTTGCTGCGGTTTACGTTCTTAGAAGAATGCTCTCCGCAACCTCGGTTTTAGAGGTTTGTCCCGAGGGTGAAGAATAATTTTTATTACAATTAAATATATTAAAGCAAACGGTATTTTTAAAACGGAGATGAGATTTTGAAAAGCTGCTTGCTTTATTTTTTTGCGGTAACGCTTGCGCTGACGTTGCCGTTTGGGGTTGCAAAAACCAACGAGCAAAGCCCACCGACGCTGATTGTTTTCGATGGCGGGCAGAAAAAGGAAATCGATTGCGAGCAATTTGCGCTTTCCGTTCTTGCGGGCGAATATAGCGAGCGCTACGGCGACGAAAGCTTAAAATCGCTCGCTTGCGTTGCTCGCTCGGTTGCGGTTTATATCTCGGTATTTGGCGGAAAGCACGTTGGGTTTGATTGCTGTACCGACCCGAATTGTTGTTTTCTTTTCGGGGATATAAGCGCCTTAACCGACACCGCGCAGGAGCGTTGCAAGGCGGCGACCGACCAAACGCGCGGGGAAACGCTTTTTTACGATGGCGATATTGCATTTACCCCCTTTACACTTTGCGCGGGGAGCGCGACCGAGTCGATAGCGGGATTTAATTATATAGAGCCGGTTAAAACCACCCCTTGCGAGCAACACACAAAAACCGATTTTCTTCCCTACCAAAAAATAACCGAGCTTATTGGCGCGAGCGCGGAAGAAATAAAGCAAAATTCTTTAATTATCTACGATGAATACGGCAAAATAGATTTTGGTATTATCGGCGGGCGAAAGCTTTTTAAAGCCCAATTAACCGAGCTTTTTAACCCTACGAGCGACGAATTTTTTATTAGCTTTACCGACGATGGCGTTAAGGTTAGCTCGAACGGCGTTGGGCACGCAAGCGGGCTTTCGATTTGCCATTGCGACGCGTTAGAGCGCGAGCAAAAAAGCTACGAGCAAATCCTCTACCACTTCTTCCCAAAGCTTTTAAAAAAGAAAATATATTAAATTGAATAACTCCCAAGGAATTTGTTAACAATAAGCGTAACAAAACAAATTTAAGGGAGAGCTTTATGAAGGATAAAGAAAACAGCTTTGACATTTGCGGCGAGGAAAAAACAAAAAAGATAGCAAAATTTTCGGCTTTTTTGTATCTTGGCTTGGCGATAACCGTTGTTATTGTTGCAACGGTTGGGATTTTTAGCATTTCCTATGATTACGAGCCGGATTTAACCCCGATTTCTATTCCCGAGGTTAATTTTGGCGAAGAGGATTATTCGGCTCCGCAATTTACTATCACACCCGAAATCAGCGACACCCCCACCGACAACGCGCCGGTTATTAACGAGGAGGCGGGGGTTAGCCCCGACGTTAGCGAAAAGCCGATTGTTAAGGAGGAGCAATTTTATCTTCCCGTCGAAAACGGCTCTGTTTCCAAGGGCTTTAGTATGGACGCGCTTGTTTTTTCGCAAACGATGGGCGATTACAGAGTTCATTCGGGGATAGACATTGCGGGCGAGCTTGGCAGCGCGGTGGTTTGCTTTACGGACGGCATTGTTCAAAAGGTAAGCGACGATTATTTTTACGGCAAAACCGTTTCGGTCGCGCATAAGGACGGCTCGGTTTCTTATTATATGAACCTTGGCGAAGAGCTTTCCGACGGGATTGCGATAGGCAACGAGATTAAGGCGGGACAACAGATAGGCGTTATTGGCAACACCGCAAGGTGCGAAAGTGCCGACCCCGCGCATCTTCACTTCGAGCTTAAAATCGACGGGAATTTGGTTAACCCCGAACACGAGCTTCCGGAAGCATAAACAAAAAAATCACCTTTTAGGAAGCCCTAAAAGGTGATTTTTGTTTTAAGAGAAGAGAGAAGAGAGAAGAGAGAAGAGAAAAGGTAGCTTTTGCTTCGCAAAAGCAATTCCTATTGTAATTTGTGCTATTTTTGTTTTTCTTTTCGGACAGTCGGGGACGCCTGTCCCTACATTGAGAATATTCGGGTGTGCGAGGATGCAATATCATCCCAAAAATCTTCGGTTTTAGGGGACCCCGTCGCGTCGAAAAATACTCCTTAGAGGTTCGCGAGCGTCGAACGCGAAGCATATACAATAGAATTTTTTGTAAAAATCAAGGACATGCGCCTTGATTTTTACACCTTGGAACTTCGCAATGGCGGACATTTATGCACGCCATTGACGCGAGTGTACGAAGT
>JAZRTL010000376.1:0-5465 GCA_045652025.1 Eubacteriales bacterium | reverse complement strand
TAAAGAGCTTGTTTTCGGAAATGGAATATTCAAACACACCTTGGTAGGGGAAGGTGAAAACCGCGCCCGAACGGTGTATAACGGGCAACGTTACGGGGCAACCAAGGCGACCGCGCAACGCCATTTTTCTTTCTGTTAAATCGAACTGAAGAATAATTCTTCCGCTCGGGTCTAAAATTGTAATACCCTCGCCGATTTCCTCGTTCTTTTCGGTTGTCGGGTTAACTCTAACCTCGTAGCAACCTTGCTTTACCAAAACAAATCCGCCAACCGCCTTTGCCTTTGCCGCCGCTTCGGAATAGCTCGAATGCGAGCTAACAAAGCTGCTGTATGCACCGATGTTTGCGTTTTCGGTGCTGGCTCTGCATTTGCCGTTTTCGGCGTTGTAATAGGCGTTAACACGGGGAAGAATTATAATTTCGGTGTCGGAAATCGAAAACAGCTTTTCAAAACGGTCGCCGTTCATAACGCCAAACTCAAATCCGTTGTCGGATTCCGTCTTCGCGGCGAAACGGCGTGTGTCTGTGGTTGTATAAACGTACAAGCCGACCTTAACCGTAGCGTCCGAGCCGCCCTCGGCAACAACCTGACTTTCGGTTTCAAATACGATCGCGCCAAAGCAGAATACGAACGCAAGCGCAATCGATAAAATCTTATTTAATCTCATATCCACCTCTTATTGTAAAATAAGCGGTATCGCCGGTAATAAGAACGGCGTGTTTTTGTTGGTCGGAGGAACAAAAATAGATATGGCCGTATTCAAGCGGGTTGCCCGAGAAAAGCTCTCTCCCCGCCGACATATCCTTAATTCCTTCGCCCTCGCTCATCGTTGCCGTAACAACAACGGCACCGCCCCCGCGGTAGATAAGCTCGCTATCGGGCGAGAGCAAAATTAATTGCCCCTTGGTTGCCGAAATATCGTTGTAGGGTGTTTCAATGGTAATGCCGCCGCTTGCGGTAAGCTCGGCAATAATTTCCTTTTTTAACTGTTCCTTAAATACGTCTCTTAAATAGCCGTAAGTAATAGCGGTGGAGTCGGGTATTTCGCTATTGGAATCATTCTCCGCGTTGGTGCTTAAGCCAAAGGGCAACGCCAGCAAAAGCAACAAAGCAACCAAAATCGGAATAATGGCTTTCTTCACAAACAATACTCTCCTTGTTTAATTTTGGCGGTGTGAAAAAAATTTTATAAAAATCCACACAAGATTATTATATGCACCGCCCTGCTCGAAAATGCTCGCTTTGTGGAGCGGATAGACCATAAAAAACGCCGTTTTATACCGCTTTTTATGCCCAAAAACCATAGGCGCGCAATATTCGATCATAACTATTATACCACGCTTGTCAAGTCCCACTGTTAGTGCTTTGGGGGTTATTAACCACACAACATCTTGATTTTAGCCCTTTTTAAAAATCTTCGCTTTTAAAAGGCGAGCGAAAATAGGCAAAAACAACGAAAAAAAGAGAGCAACTCGGGGAACCCGTTTTGCTCTCTTAAAATATTACGGAAATTATTTAAAAATGCGGTAGGTTTTGCCGTTTTTAAGCGTAACCGTTTCGTCGCCCTCGGCGCCAAGTAAGAAGCCGTCCTCTAACTTATTGCGAACCGTGGTCTTGCTTTTTCCGCTGATTGCTCTCGCAATATCGCCGCAAACCGCCGCCGCGGTGGGTAAGCTACCCGCGCCCTGACCGTAGAACACAACCTCGCCAACCGCGCTGCCCGTAACGCTAACGCCGTTAAATGCATCGCTAATCGCGTGGAAAAGCTGGCTTGCGGGAACAAGGTGAGGTGCAACCAAAAGCGAAGCGCCGTTGCCCTTTCTCTCTGCCTTTGCGATAAGACGGATAACACAACCCATCTCCTCTGCGAGCTTAATATCCTCGCTCGTAACGTTTTCGATACCCTCGATATAAGAAACCTGCTCGTAGGAAATGTATCTGTTAAACGCAATACCCGCCAAAATCGCGATTTTTCTTGCGGAATCGAGCCCCGCAAGGTCGGCGTGGGGGTCTGCCTCGGCGTAACCGAGCTCTTGGGCTGTCTTAAGTGCTTCCTCAAGCGACTTGCCGTTGGTTTGCATTTGGGTAAGGATATAGTTGGTAGTGCCGTTAAGAATACCCGCAACGCGCAAAATATCGTCCCCTGCGAAGCAATCCTTAAGCGGAGCGATTATCGGAATACCGCCGCCAACGCTTGCCTCGTAAAGATAAACCGCGCCGTTTTCAACAGCAACTCTTTCCAACTCCTCGCCGTATTTATCAACACATGCCTTGTTGGAGGTAACAACGCTCTTGCCCGCCTTAAGTGCTTCCAAGCTGAACTTGTATGCCGCGCCCGTACCGCCCATCGTTTCAACGACAATGCTAACGCTTTCGTCGTTAACAATCTTTTCCCAATCGTTCGTAACGCGGTCTGCAAGCGGGTGCTCGGGGAAGGAGCGAAGGTCAAGAATATGCTTAATGTTAACCTCGCAAAGCGGCTTCTTTTCGGCACGGCTTATAACCTCGTAAACGCCGGAGCCAACTGTGCCAAAGCCCAAAATTGCTATATTTACCATAATGAATTTCTCCAAATAAATAGCTTCTTAATGTTATACAACGTGATTGTACCACAACAAGCAATCTTTTTCAATACCAAAATAAGCTTTTTGCCCTTCCTTTTAATATAAAAATATTGCTTTTGCTCTCCTTTAGGTGTAAAATGCTATTTAGGGGAGCCATATCCGTTTTTGGCGCGTGTTTGCCAAAAAACCAAAAGCCCCCTGTGCGCCGTTTTGCCCAAAAAAGTCAAAAGGAAAAGGGCAAAATGGGACTTTACTCTTTAAAATTCGAAAGGAGCGCTATGAAGACCTTGTTTATAGATAAATTCCCGTCGGTTGTAAGCGGCTTTTTGGCGGGAGAGGGATACGAAGTTGCAAAATCGCTCGTCGCAATGCGAACCGATTTGCTTGCCGACGGTAACGGCGGGGACGGATATATTCTTCTTTTTAACGACCGTATCGTCGTTGCCGAGGGTATAACCGTTTTTTCTGCCGAAACGCGCTATATGTCGCGCGTGCGAAAAGAGGATTTCCGCGTTAGCTCGCTTAACGTTTATAATTTGGCGGATATAAAGGATATTTGGGTAGAACAGCTTATCTCTACGGGTAGGGTTGTTGCCGAAATCGACGGCGAGCAAAAGCTTTTGTTTAACTTCTCCTCGGCTTGTAAGCACGGCGCGGGGGTTATCTGCCGCGCGTTTTCGGAGCTAAAAAAGAACGGGGAATTAAATACCGAAACCTATTCCGCCGAAAGCTACGAATCCCGCTGCTGCTCGCGTTGCGGAAGACGCTATCCCGATGGCGAGCTTAAGGTTTGCCCTCGCTGTACCGATGCCGCAAAGCTTATAAAACGACTTTCCACAATGTTTTTCCGCTATAAAGGCGCAATGCTTATGGTGTTTTCCGCCTTTGTTTTAACCGCCGTGCTTGCCGTTGTTACCCCCTATATAAGCAACGAGGTGTTGTACGATAAGGTGCTTGGGGATATAAATTCCACCGCCGCCGACGTTTTGGCGGTAGTGCTTTTGGTGGTTGCGGTTCGCGTTGGCTCAATGCTCGTTGGTTTGGTTTCGGGCGTTATAAGCTCCACCGTTGCCGCAAACGTAACGCTGGATATTAAAAAAATGATATTTAATGCAATAAGCAACCTTTCGCTCGGCTTCTTTACAAACCGCCAAACCGGCGGGCTTATGACACAGGTTAACGGCGATAGCTTAACGCTTTATTGGTTTTTCTGCGACGGCTTCCCCTACCTATTGTTAAATATAATCCAGCTTGCCGTTATTATGGTTGTTATGTTCACCCAAAATACCGTTTTGGCACTCTATACCTTTATAACCGTCCCGATTTTCTTCGTTGTTTTTAAGCTTATCTATAACGTGTTCGATAAGCTTCACGCAAAGACCTATTCGAAAAACCGCTCGTTGAATTCGCTCGTTTCGGACGTTTTAAACGGGATGAGAGTCGTTAAAACCTTCTCCCGCGAGGACGAGGAAAATAAAAGGTTCGAACTAAAAAGTAACGAGGTTGCAAAAGCGGGGCAGGATATAAGAATTTTCGATGCAAAGGTGTTCCCTCTGCTTCATTATATGCTTCGTATCGGCTATTACGTCGTTTGGGGCGTTGGCGGTTGGCAGGTTATGAACGCTACGGGCGGTATGGATTACGGTCGATTAATGGCGTTCGTTGCCTATTTCTCGCTTATCTACGGTCCTATCGAACAGCTTGCCGACGTTTCTAACTGGTGGAGCGAGGCGCTTAACGCCGTTCAACGCCTTTTCGAGATACGCGATGCCCAACCCGACGTGCGCGAAAGCGAAAATCCCGTAACGCCTGCCGAATGTAAGGGCGACGTGGAGTTTAAAAACGTTAGCTTTTCCTACGTCGAAAACCGCCCCGTTATTAACGGCGTAAGCTTTTCTGTCCCCGCGGGCAAAACGCTTGGTATAGTTGGTCAAACCGGCGCGGGTAAATCAACTCTTGCAAACCTTCTAACCCGACTTTACGACGTAAAGGACGGCGGAGTTTATATCGACGGAGTTAATATTAAAGACCTTCCCTTTAGCTTCCTGCGCGAAAATATTGCTATCGTTTCCCAAGAAACCTATCTTTTTAGGGGAAGCATTCTCGAAAATATAAGATACGCTTGCCCCGAGGCGACGAAGGAACAGGTTATCGCCGCCGCGAAAACCGCATCTGCCCACGATTTTATTATAAAATATCCCGATGGATATAATACCGAAATCGGCTTTGGTAAAAAGGAGCTTTCGGGCGGGGAAAAGCAAAGAATTTCTATCGCTCGCGCGCTTCTTCGTAACCCAAAAATTCTAATTTTGGACGAAGCGACCGCCGCAATGGATACCCAAACCGAGCGCAATATCCAAACTGCGCTCGACCGATTAACAAAAAATCGCACAACGGTAATAATCGCCCACCGCCTTTCTACCCTTCGCAACGCGGATAACCTTATCGCTATCGAAAACGGTCGTGTTGCCGAAAGCGGAACGGCAGAGGAGCTTTTAAAACAAAAGGGAGTTTATTTTAAGCTCTATAAGCTCCAATCCGAAGCGCTTAAAACCGTTGGTATTGAATAGGAGAATAAGTTATGACAGATAACTATCTTGATTTAGCCGAAATAACCTATCTTAATTCCGAAAACGCTCGCTTTTACCTAACAAAAAACGGCTTTCCCGCTATGGAAGCAACGCTTCCCAAAAGGGTTGACGATTTAGAAGCGAACGTGGATAATACCCCAATAAAGCAGGATTTCGGCAGAGTTTATTTCCACCGTTGCTTCCCGTTCGATACGCCTAACGAATATATTTCGGTTTTGGATAAGGACGGTAAGGAATACGGGCTTATACTTAACCTTAACGAGCTTGCCGAGCAGGACAGAGAAATAATCACCGCAGAGAAGTCGGAGGC
>JAZRTL010000375.1:0-9008 GCA_045652025.1 Eubacteriales bacterium | reverse complement strand
CCCAGCTTTAGCGCGCGCAAAAATCACAGTAGGTGGATTTTTCTCGCTTTTGGGTATATAGTAATAACGGTCAGTGCGACGGCTTATGGCGGCGATGGCGCAACAGACGGCAGGTTTGTCGATGGCGACGGCTTACGGCGGCGATGGTCGGCAGGTTTATCGGTGGCGACGGCTTACGGCGGCGCGTTGGGCGTAGCGGTTCTCAACGGCAACAGCGCAACGGCGCAACGGTCGGCAAGCGGGAGCTTGGTTTTTTAGATTTCTTTTAAAGGGTTGATATTATGAAAAAAATAAAAATCTATGGCGATTCTATCCTTAAGGGTGTTATGTTCAACGAGGAGCTTAACAGATACAAGCTATTTGGGTATCGGTTCGAGAACCTTTTGGAAAACGGGATTGAGGTAGAGAATAATTGCAAGATGGGCGCGACGATTGAGCAAGGGCTGGAGATTATGCAGGATACCCTTGGCGATTGCGACGAGGACACCTTGGTTTTGCTTGAATACGGCGGGAACGATTGCAACTATAACTGGGCAGAGGTTTCCGAAAACCCAAGCGGAGAATTTACCCCCAACACCCCCGCGGATAAGTTCCAACAGATTTACAAAAAAATGATAAAGTTTGCTCGCTCCAAAGGCGCAAGGGTTGTCGTTTGCAACCTTGTCCCTACCGATTCCGAGCGGTTTATGGAATGGGTTTCCCGCGGGCTTAGCTACAAAAATATTATGGATTGGATGGGCGAGGTTAACAGAATCGCAAGATGGCAGGAATATTACAGCCACCTTGCAGAGCGTATCGCGATGGCGATGAAATGCCCCGTGCTTGATTTAAGAAGCGATTTTTTAGTTACCCGCAACCTAAAAAATATGATTGGCATCGATGGAATTCACCCAAGCGCAGAGGGGCATTCGCTAATAAAATCGGTTTTGGAAAAGAAACTTCTGTCTTCTGCATTTTCGGGCTGAAATTTTTAGTTTTTTGGTAACAATTTATTAAAATTTTTGCCGAATTTCCTTGAAAAAACGCGAATATGTGTTATAATTAAATAAGCCCTTGCAGAACGACGGCTTTGCAAGGGGTAAACTATATAATGCCTTGCTCGACGAGTTTGGCATTTTGTTTTTAGCGCCGTCCCGCTCGTTTTTTTCCCAAGAGGTTTCCCAAGATGCAATTCCAAGCAGAAGAGTTAATAGTTTACGGAGAAAGCGGCGTTTGCCGTGTGTTAGGTGTTGAGCCCCGTCCTTTTTTAGACCGAGTTATCAACTGTTATAAGCTTCAACCGCTTTACCAAAGCTGTGTTATCTACACTCCTACCGAAAACGGCAACGTTTTTATGCGCCAAATTATCTCCAAGGAGGAAGCGAAAGACATTCTCGACGGATTTTTAAATTCGCCCCCGCTTGACCTTCCGACAGGCGCACCGCGCGTTGTTACCGAATATTATTCTGCGCTTATCAAAACCCACGATTGCAGAACGCTCGCTTCGCTTATTACCTCGGTTTACAGAAAAAGGCAACGCCTTATAACCGAGAAAAAGAAGCTTTCCGCTATCGACGAACGCTTTATGAAAAAGGCAGAGGACCTTCTTTTTGGCGAGCTTGCCGCCGCGCTCGAGCTAACAAAGCCCGACCTTTTTGGCATTGTTGCCGAGATGGTTAACGCGTAACTGCAATTTATCGCCCTTTATCGCCCTTTCGGCGCTAATTAAGACGCTTTTATTAAAAGGAGCTTTAACTATGGCAAGCTTTAACGAGCTTTTAAAAAAATACGTTAACAAGGATTACGACGAGCTTCGCACGCTTGCGAACGAGGCATGCGACCGTATTTTAGCTATATCCGCTCGCGTGCTTCCGCAGGTCGAGCCCTTTAAAATTATAATATCCCTCGCCCACGCCGCGATTGCGGTCGATGGCAAGCTTTCGCAAAAGGAAAAGAAGATGCTTGCCGACGTTTTGGGCTTTGATGAATCCGATTCCAAGGACCTGTTCGATATCGACGTTACCGATGCGATTACCGTGTCCGAAAGCTTTGCAAGTATGCTTAACAGCAGCGAATGTGCTACCGTGGTTTTGTTTGTTGCCGCGATAGCCGCTTGCGATGAAACTATTGAACCAATAGAGAGCAATTTTCTTATTAAATTGCTTTCTGCGGAATAAAAAAACATAAGGAGTATTTTTATTATGACACAATTTGATGAAGTAATGCAGCAGCTCGTTAACCTTCCTTACGAGGGTTTGATGAACATTGCCAAGGACGCCTTAGACAAGGTTTACCCCGTTTGCAAAAAGATCGACCCCAAGAACGATGGTTATACCGCGCTTCTTGCTACGCTTTTGGCTGCTATCGGCGCAGACAGAAAGCTTACCGCTTTGGAAGCAAAATTCGTTTCCGAGCTTACCGGTCTTTCCTCCGAAAACGTTGACAAGATGATTACCCTTTACGTTGGCACCGAAGAAGACCTTATCGACAAATTCCACGATGCTATGGATGCCGACACCAAGTCCGCTATCTTCCAGCTTATTGCTTGCATTTGCGCTTGCGACGAAACCATTTGCCGCGAAGAAAGTGCTTATCTTAAGAGATTGCTCGCTTAATACGCAACAAAGAGAAATCACCGTTGAAAACTCAACGGTGATTTTTTATTGATTATTTAAGATAAATCAGAGCGACAACCGCGCCAACAAGTACCAACAGGGACACAACGAAAACAGCAATCGATTGCTTTTTCGAGATTAAAATCGGTTTACGTCTTCTTTTCATTTCTATTCCCCCTTGCTTTGATACGTTTATTATAACAAATCAAAAGCAAAATGTAAAGAAAAAACTGCACCGACAAGCGATGCAGTTTATTTTTAAATTAAAGTACGCCTTGTGCCTTCATTGCATCGGCAACCTTAAGGAAGCCCGCAATATTTGCACCTGCAACGAGGTTATCCTCGCTGTTTGCATATTCCTTTGCAGCCGCAGAAGCGTTTTCGAAGATAGACTTCATAATACCGCAAAGCTTTTGGTCAACCTCCTCGAAGGTCCAAGACAAGCGCATGCTGTTTTGGGACATTTCAAGACCGGAGGTAGCAACACCGCCCGCGTTAGCCGCCTTAGCAGGTCCAAAATAGATGCCTGCGTTAAGGAAAGCTTCGATTGCTTCAGGGGTAGAGGGCATATTTGCGCCTTCTGCAACGTACTTAACGCCGTTTGCGATAAGTGCCTTTGCATCGTCGCCGTTAAGCTCGTTTTGGGTTGCACAAGGAAGAGCGATATCGCACTTGATAGTCCAAATGCCCTTGCCCTCGGTGTAAACTGCGCCTTCAACGCGGTCTGCATATTCCTTAATTCTGCCGCGTTCAACCTCTTTAATTTGCTTAACAACGTCGAGCTTAATGCCGTTAGCATCGTAAATATAGCCGTTGGAGTCGCTCATTGCAACTACCTTCGCGCCGAGCTGGGTTGCCTTTTCGCAAGCGTAGATAGCAACGTTACCCGAACCGCTAATAACAACGGTCTTATCAACAAAGCTATCGCCCTTCTTCTTAAGCATATTGTCGGTGAAGTAGCAAAGACCGTAGCCAGTAGCTTGGGTTCTTGCAAGCGAACCACCGTAGGAAAGACCCTTACCGGTAAGAACGCCGGTGAATTCATCGCGAATTCTCTTATATTGACCGAACATATAGCCAACCTCACGAGCGCCAACGCCGATGTCGCCGGCGGGAACGTCGGTATCGGGACCAAGGTACTTTTGAAGCTCGGTCATAAATGCTTGACAGAAGCGCATAATTTCATTATCCGACTTGCCCTTGGGGTCAAAATCTGCGCCGCCCTTACCGCCGCCCATAGGAAGACCGGTAAGAGAGTTTTTAAAGGTTTGCTCGAAGCCAAGGAACTTAATTACAGAGGAGCAAACGCTGGGGTGGAAGCGGCAACCGCCCTTGTAGGGACCGATTGCGCTGTTGAACTGAACGCGGAAGCCGCGGTTAACCTGAACCTTGCCGCTATCGTCAACCCAAGCAACGCGGAATTGAATAAAGCGTTCGGGCTCTACGATACGGTCCATAACACCTGCGGAAACAAGGTCGGGACGCTTTTCGATTACGGGAGCGAGCGATTCGAAAACCTCGCCAACCGCCTGAAGAAATTCCTTTTCGCCCGCGTTGCGCTTTTCTACCTGCGCATAGAGGTCTTGAAGATATTGATTATTGATCTGCATATATTTTCCTCCAACAGAAAAAATCATTCATTTTGATGAATATTATACAACTGTTTTTTTAATTTTTCAATAGTTTATTGCATATTCTATCGTATTTTTTCTAAAGATATGCGCTTTTTGGCAACGTCAACGTCGATAACTCTAACCTTTATAATGTCGCCAACCTTAACAACGTCGCTTGCGCGCTTAACAAATTTATCCGAAAGCTTGCTAATATGAACCAAGCCGTCTTGGTGAACGCCTATATCGACAAACGCGCCGAAATCGGCAACGTTGCGAACCGTACCAACAAATTCCATACCCGTCTTAAGCGAGGAAATATCCATCGCGTCGGTACGCAAAATTTGGGGAGGAAGCTCATCGCGAGGGTCGCGGCCCGGCTTTTCGAGCTCCGAAACGATATCGTCGAGCGTGGGAACGCCAATTCCAAGCTGCTCTGCAACCTTGCTCTTGCCTTGGGAATCAAGGCGCGATTTAAGCTCGCCAAGGTTACGGGAGCGAACGTCATCCTTTGTATATCCAAGCAATTCAAGCAATTTATATGCCGCTTGGTAGCTTTCGGGGTGAACCGAGGTGTTGTCTAAAACCTCCAAGCTTTCCGGCACACGAAGGAAGCCAACGCATTGCTTATATGCCTTTTCGCCAATACCCTTTACCTTTAAAAGCTCGGCGCGGGTTTTAAAGCGCGAAACGGTTGTGCGATATTCGTAAATGCTTTTTGCGATTTTGGAATTAATGCCCGCGATATGAGAAAGCAAGCTTACGGAAGCGGTGTTCAAATCCGCGCCAACGCCCGAAACACAGGATTCTACAACGCCTGCAAGCGAGCTATCGAGCGCCTTTTGCTCCATATCGTGCTGGTATTGACCAACGCCGATCGCCTTGGGGTCGATCTTAACCAATTCTGCAAGCGGGTCTTGAAGACGGCGGGCGATAGAAACCGCGCTACGAAGCGAAACGTCAAATTGGGGAAATTCCTCGCTTGCGAGCTTACTTGCCGAATAGACCGAAGCGCCTGCTTCGTTAGTCATAATATAGCTAACGGGACGGTCGATTTCCTTTATCATACCCGCAACGAAAATTTCGCTTTCCTTCGAGGCGGTGCCGTTGCCGATAGAAATAATATCTACCTTATGCTTTTTAATAAGCGAGATAAGCTTTGTTTTTGCTTCCTCGGTTTTGTTTTGGGGCGGGGTGGGATATACCACCGTTGTATCGAGCACGTCGCCTACGTCGTTAACGATAGCTATCTTACAACCGGTTCTGTATGCAGGGTCAAAGCCCATAACAACTTTGTTTCTAACGGGGGGAAGCATAAGAAGGTTTTTAAGGTTTTCGCCAAAAACTCTAATTGCTTGCTCTTGAGCCGATTCGGTAATTAGGTTGCGCATTTCGGTTTGTACCGAGGGTGCTATAAGACGCTCGTATGCATCGTCGGTCGCCTCGCGAACGTATTGGGTAGACGAGCATTCACGGGAGGATAGCATTTGGGAACGAAGGTAATCAAACACCTTTTCCTTTTCTACCTCTACCTTAACCGAAAGGATACCCTCCTTTTCGCCTCTGTCAACCGCCAAAACGCGATGCGAGGGCATTTTGGAAAGTAGCTCGTTATAATCGTAATATAATCTGTAAACGCTGTCTTCCTCGGTCTTTGCCTTCGAAACAAGCTTACCGCTGCGGTAGGTGAACTCGCGAATCCACTTGCGGAATTCGGCATTATCCGAAACGCGCTCGGCGATAATATCCATCGCACCTGCGAGCGCATTCTCAACGGTTTCTATCTTCTTTTCGGGGTTAAGATAATTTGCCGCCTCGGCAACAATATCGACATCCTTTTT
This sequence comes from Eubacteriales bacterium, assembly GCA_045652025.1. Classification (GTDB taxonomy): domain Bacteria; phylum Bacillota; class Clostridia; order Oscillospirales; family CAG-382; genus Coliplasma. The sequence continues at coordinate 2,963 of JAZRTL010000375.1, read as the reverse complement.
CTGTTCGAGCATAAGCTCTGCAAGCGGAGTCAATCCCGCCTCCGCCGCAATACTTGCGCGGGTACGGCGCTTGGGACGGTATGGACGGTAAATATCCTCGAGCTCCGAAAGCGTTTTCGCGTTTTCTATCGCCGCCGCAAGCTCCTCTGTCATTTTGCCTTGCTCATCTATAAGGCGATGAACGTCGGCACGTCTTGCATCGAGCGCACGGTAAAACTCCAACTTTTCGCCAAGCTCGCGAAGCTTTTCGTCATCGAGCGAGCCGGTCGCTTCCTTACGGTAGCGGGCAATAAAGGGGATAGTGTTGCCCTCGTCGATAAGGTTAACCGCCGCTTCAACCTGAGTTGTTCTTATTTTAAGCTCTTCGGCTATTTTTGCAATTATATCCATAGATTTCCTCCGATTTTTGCTTATTATATTATACCACGCCAACCAAAAAATGTAAAGAAAAACGGCATAAAAATACGCCGTTTTTTGCTTGTTATTAAACCTTTTCCGCCGATATGACGAACAAATCGTTGCCGTCAACGCGAAACTTTATTTCGTATTCGCCGTAGGACATTCCGTAAATACGCTCGGGGTCGGTATGGTATTGCGGGCGGGGGTCGCGCTCCAAAATCCCAACGAGCGCCGCTTGGTCGGCGGTCGGGATTTTATCAAGCTCGTTTTCATTAAAAACAACCTTTAATTGCTTTCCGCTGTCAACCGCAAACCCACCTACCGCATCGGAAATACAATCGGCGTAAGGCAGATAGGGCTTTATATCGTAAATCGGGGTATCGTTCATCAAATCCGCCCCCGCAACGATAAGAACGTCGCCGAGCTCTTCCCTTTTTTCAACCCTAACGAGCTTAACGCAGGAAAGCCCAAGTGAATTCGGGCGGAAGGGCGACCTCGTTGCAAAAACACCCACCCTTGTATTACCGCCTAATCTTGGCGGGCGAACGGTAGGCGACCAGCCCTCTCGGCGCGCCTTTGAAAAGCCCCAAACAAGCCAAAGGTGCGAAAAATCGGTAATACCTCTTAACGCATCGGCAACGCGGTATTCGGGCTCGAAAATAATTTCGGACAAAAGCTCCTTTGCTATCCCGCTTTGGCGCGGTACGCCGAACTTTGTGTTAAGCGCGTTTTTTATATATGCTATCGGTTTTATAATATATTCGTGTTCGTTCATTTAATTTCTCATCAAGCTAACGATAATATCTACCATCTTTTCCATAGAGGGTATTGGAATAAATTCGTTCACACCGTGGAAGTTTGCACCACCGGTTGAAAGGTTGGGGCAAGGAAGACCCTCGTAGGAAAGGCGCGCGCCGTCGGTACCGCCGCGAATCGGAACGATTAACGGCTCTACTCCGTTTTCCGTCATCGCCTTAACCGCGTTATCGATAATATGCATATGAGGGAGAATTTTCTCCTTCATATTATAATAGCTATCCTTAACAACCGCCTCGACAGTACCCTCGCCGTAAACCCCGTTAAGATAGGAAGCAAGGTTTTTTATAAAGCTCTTGCGCTTCTCAAAAAGGGTTAAATCGTGGTCGCGGATTATCATCGAAATTGTCGTAAGCGTTTCGTTACCGCTAATATCGCCGATATGGTAAAAGCCCTCGTAAAGCTCGGTATGGGCGGGTGTTTCGGCGGCGGGAAGCATAGAAATTAGCTCCGATGCGATAAGAATTGCGCTCTTCATCTTATTTTTTGCGCTACCGGGGTGGATGTTAACGCCGTTGATTTTAATTTTTGCACTTGCGGCGTTAAAGTTTTCGTATTCTATCTCGCCAAGCTCGCCACCGTCGATAGTATATGCCCAATCGGCATTAAAGCGCTTATAATCGAACCTATCCGCACCTCTGCCGATTTCTTCATCGGGGGTAATACAAACGGCAATTCTGCCGTGGGTTATTTCGGGGTGGTTAATTATATATTCGCAAGCCGAAAAAATCTCGGCAATGCCCGCCTTATCGTCCGCGCCGAGCAGGGTGCTGCCGTCGGTAACGATAATATCCTGTCCGATATATTTTTCAAGGTAAGGGAAATCTGCAACACGGCTAAAAACACCGTTTCCAAGCTCAATATCTCCGCCCTTGTAGTTAATTACCCTCGGCTTAATATTATCGCCCGAAACGTCGTTGCTTGTGTCCATATGAGCAACAAAGCCGATAACCGCATCGCCCTCTCTACCGCTCGTTGCGGGAATAAAGCCATAAACGTAGCCATCCTTATCCAAGCAAACGTCAACAAGACCTATTTGCTTTAACTCCTCGGCAAGAAACGCGCCGAGCGTTAGCTGGGAAGCGGTTGAGGGGCAGGTATTCGATTCGGGGTCGGAATTTGTACCGAACGAAACGTATTTTAAAAAGCGTTCTGCTACTGTCATAACAAGACCTCTTATGTTTTTTATTTATTATATCCCAACCCGCGCCGAAAAGCAACACATATTATCTTTGTTGACTTTTTGTGGCGTATAGGATATACTAATTATATATTGCTTTTAATTAACCAGAGGTGTTTATGGCGAAAAGGACGGTAAAAAGCTTGCGCTGGTTGCGCTTGGATAATGCCGCGAAGATATACCCTGCCGCAAGGCGAAGGGGTTGGAGCAACCTTTTTAGGCAATCGGTTACCTTGAACGAGGAAGTCGATATTAAGGTGCTTAAATCCGCTCTCGACGTTGTTGTAGTTCGCTTCCCTTCTATCGCCGCGCGTCTTCGAAAGGGTGCTTTTTGGTATTATCTCCAGCAAGTAGAATCCGCGCCCGAGATTAAAACCGAATATAGCTATCCGCTTGTCTTTATGAACAAAAAAGAGATGCGTGAATGCGCCTTTAGGGTTATCGCTTACCGCAACAGAATTGCCGTTGAGTTTTTCCATTCGCTAACCGACGGTACGGGCGCGCTTGTTTTTCTTAAAAACCTCGTTGCCGAATATTTAGAGCAAAAGCACGGCATTTCTATTCCCTT
>JAZRTL010000374.1:0-14216 GCA_045652025.1 Eubacteriales bacterium | reverse complement strand
TGTTGCTTATAGCGTTAACTATCTTGTTCGACATTATATCGGTTTGGGGGAGAGTTATACAGCTATCCACCGCCGAAACGGGAATTAAATAGATTTTATCTTTTGTTAGATTCTGCGTCAAAACGTCGCTAACACCCTCGGCTTTTGAGGAAACGAATTGCGCGCCGACGTAGCGGGCGAAATAATAATCGCCGCTTGAGGATTTAGAGCCGATATGAACGGTATGGAGGAAATATGCACCGCTTGCGTCCTCGGTTGTCATTAAGGTATAGGTTGCGGTAGCGGGCGTTTCGCCATCCAAGCCATAGTCCGCCCAGCTTCTTTCGGCGGGCTTATCCATCTTTCCGTAGCAAACTGCATGGCGGCAGTTGGTTGTTAACAACGAAAACATTTCGTCGTTATAGGAAATTGCGCGGGAGGAGCCGAAATAAAACCTTCCCTCGTCCTGATAGATAGAATATTCGCCGTAGGAATTTTTTATTGTAAGGAAGGAAATTTTACCTCTTTCAATCGAAGGAAAGATAAAGGGAGCGCCCGAGGAGGTAACAACGTCGCCGTCGGTATCGTATCCGCTAAGCGCGCGTAGCCCGATTTCCATCTGCTCCATGCCTTCGATAGCAAGAATAGCGTTGGTAATAAGCGATTCGCCGTCAAAGGCGTAGCTCGTTCCGTCGTAAAGCTTTTTAAACAAGCTATCGAGCGTTATACTCTCGGTTTTTTCCTCGCCTCTAACGGCAATACCCATAAGAGCACCCTCGTATTCGGAGGTAGTTAACGAAAAATTGTTATTTGTTTTAACGATTTCGCTTGCGAAGAGGTAAACCATTTCCCAATTCTTATCGAGCGAATTATAGCCGACAAGGTCAAGCACAATATCGCTATCTACCTCGGCAAGCGCACCCTTAACGTCATCGCGCAGGGTATAAAAGGGGTCGCCGACAGTTTCGATACCATCGTCCTTAAAAAACAGTCCGTAGGCAACGAAAAGCAACGCCGTTACAAGCGCAACCGAAATAATTGTTATGATTTGCTTCTTCATAAATCGTCTTCCTTGATAAAAGTCTTAAATTAAAGGTGTCTTCTTCTAAAATAAACCACAATGCCCATTATCATAATAATACCGGGCAATACGGTACAAATTATCCAAGTAAGCGTTGTCGCCGTACCGGTTTCGATATCGAGCGCGGTAGAGCCAAACTGCTTTGCGGTAATATCGGGAGAAACGTTTTCCGCACCGAAAATTCTCGCGGCGGAAAGCAAAACGCGGCGGTTGCCGTAGCTATGCGACAGGTTATTGCCGTTTGCGAACTCGGTGCTGCCGACCAACATAACGTGGGAATATTCGCTAACGTTATTTTCGCCATAGCCCGATTTGGTAGAAACCGCCATCAAGGTCTTTTCGCCCTCTTCACCCGCAATACCGTTAATTTCGGTAACCGCGGTGGGATGGGTGGTCAAAACCGTTTCCAAAATATAGCTTTGGTTGTTCGCCTTAGCGGCAACAATCTCGGTCGATTCGGGGAATACGGTATTTATTGCGCCCTCAAAATCGACAACGGTCTTGCGAATTTGATATGCCGCAGAGCCGTCTTTATTTTCATCGACAACCGTAGGCACCTTTGCAAGCGCGTTATAGCTATGGCCGTTGATGGAATGGGTATTATCGATAATTCTGTTGCCTGCCTTATAATCCAAGCCCCAATTATCACGCAAGAAGGCTTGGAGATTATTAAGCGCGGGCGTTGCCGAATCCACAAAGGTGATAAAGGAATTACGTCCCGACAAATAATCCGAAATCTTATCTACCTCGGCAAAGGTGAAATCGGTTACAGGGTCGTAACAGATAATGATTTTTGTGTTTTTGTCGATTTCCTCGCGGGAGATATCGGCGGTTTTAACCTCAAAGCCCGCATCGGTAAGAATATTTTTAAGCTCGTAAACCGCGCTGTCGCTTGCAACCGTACCGTCGGCGGAAATCGGCTCGCCGTGGCCGTAGGTAAGGGTTACAACCTGCTTTTCGGCAATAGAAGCGCGAAGGATTGCGCTGGTCATACGGTATTCGCCGTTAAACGCGGTATATTGACCGTTTTCATCGACGGTATAGAAGGAAGCGATGTTAATAACGCGGTAGTGGTGCTTACCCTCAACGATAACCGATGTGCTTGTAAGCTTTGTGCCCGCTTCCTCTAAATATTTCTTTTCGAACTCGGGGTCCTTATCGAGCTCCTTATATTCCACCTTAATGCTACCCAAATTACCGCTTCCGTCGAAAATTCTCGTATAATTTTCGGCAAGGTCGCGGCAGATAGCCGTTAGGTTAACGCCGTTATATTCGTTCGCCGCAAGGTCGAAAACATCACGCGCGGACATAAAATAAATAGTAACGTCAAGGTCCTTACCCAAAGCGGAAAGGAGCTTTACAGATTCCTCGCCAACGCCGGTAAACTCCTCTTGGGTAAGGTCAACCGTTAAATCGCCCGAGAGCGAAAGCGAAGAAAATACAAGGTTTACAACCAAAACAAGCGCGATAAACACAACGGTAAACGCAACAGAAAGCGAGCCGTATTTATAGCGTCTGTTGTCCTTTTGGGCGGTATTGCTTTGTGTGTTGTTCATATAAATCCCCGCCTTTCTTTAAGACCAACGGCGCTTTTCGATAACGCGCGTGGTAAGGAACAATGCAACTGCGGCAATGCTGATATAATAAACGATTGCCGAAACGTCGAGCATTTGGTTGGTAAACGGGGTAAATCTATCCATAACCGAAAACCATTTAATCACCGTACGGAGAAAGGCAGATTCCACCTCGCCCGCAAGCAAGCTAACCAAAAGCATCGCCGCGTTAACGCCCATCGCCGAAACCGCCGCAATAAGCTGGCTTTCGGTAATAGACGAAAGAAAAATACCAATAGCGATAAACGCCGCACCCAAAAGGAAAATGCCCAAAACGTTCATAAAAATAGAGAGCAAATTGGGTGTGCCGTAATTAAAAAGTAAAACGAAATTAAAGCTGTTAACAACAAACGTAGCACCGAAAACGGTAAGAGCCGCAAGGTACTTGCCCAAAACTATACCAACGATAGAAACGGGGCTTGTAAGCAAAATTTGGTCGGTGCGGTTACGCTTATCGTCCGAAAAGAGCTTCATCGTTAGAAGCGGGATAAGGATAGCGAAAATAACCATTAACCAAATAAAATATTCGCCGATACTGCTTGTGCTTTGCTCCAAAAGAGTGCATTGTGCAAACGCCATACCCGAAACGACCAAGAACATACCGCAGAAGATATATCCGATAGGAGTTAAAAAATAAGATTTTAGCTCGCGCATATAAATTGCAAACATTATTTTTCACCCCTCTTTGATTTTTTGGTTTCTTTTTCCTTTTCCTTGCTGCCGACCAATCGCATAAAGATATCCTCGAGCGAAAGCTCAACGCCCTCGAGCCCAATCAAGGGCCAACCCTTTGCCGACAACGCATAGAAAAGCGGCTTACGGATATCGATTCTGTCTTGGGATTCAAGAAGATAGCTAATGCTATCGGTATCGCGCTTGCCCAAAACGTCGGCGCTCTTAATACCGCCGAGCGAGCGAAGCGTTTTTAAAACCTCTTCCTCGGGGCCGACGATTTTCGCAACAAGCTTGCGCGAGCCGTCAACCGCGTTAATAAGGTCCTCGGTTCTTTCGTTCGCAACGATTTCGCCCTTGTTAATAACAACGATTCTATCGCAAACCGCTTGTACCTCGGGGAGAATGTGCGTTGAAAGTATTATAGTATGCTCTCTGCCGAGCATACGGATTAGGTTACGGATTTCTACAATCTGTCTGGGGTCAAGACCAATGGTGGGCTCGTCGAAAATAAGCACCTTCGGGTTACCGATAAGCGCTTGGGCAATACCAACTCTTTGGCGATAGCCCTTCGAGAGATTTTTAATAAGGCGCTTGCTTACGTCCCAAATCTTAACAACCTCGCAAATCTCCTTAAGGTGCTGCTTGCGGGGAAGCTTACAGCCCTTTAAATCGTAAACGAAGTTAAGATATTCGATAACCGTCATTTCCAAATAAAGCGGAGGGATTTCGGGAAGGAAGCCGATATCCTTTTTTGCTTTTATCGGGTCGGCAAGGATATCCGTGCCGTCGATTTTAACAACACCGCTATCCGCAGAAAGATAGCCGGTTATCATATTAAGCGTTGTACTTTTACCCGCGCCGTTCGGGCCGAGAAAGCCCAAAATTTCGCCCTCGGCAACCGAAAAGGTAATACCGTTTACCGCTTTTTTATCGCCGTAGCTTTTTCTTAATTCTGTAATTTCTACCATACGTCTTTTCCCTTTTTGCGCGTTTTCGCTTTTGTTTGTCGGTTAATTATCCACACAAAACAAAGCGCACCGTCCGAAAATACAACCGTATTTAGCGAGGGCCGCGCGTTGTTTATTAAGCTTTATTTTTCTTCTTTAACAATACTGATGCCCAATTCCGCAATAGCGTTTGCAGGTACTTCTGCAGGGCAATCGGTCATAAGCTCTTTTGCATTTTGCATCTTGGGGAACGCAACGACGTCCCTAAGACTTGTAACGCCGAGCATTTGCATTACCAAGCGGTCAAGACCGATACCCATACCGCCGTGGGGAGGTGCGCCGTATTTAAACGCCTCTAACAAATAGCCGAACTTGACCTGTGCTTCCTCGTCCGAAAGTCCGAGCAATTCAAAAATCTTCGCCTGAAGACGCGGGTCGGTAATTCTTATCGAACCGCTGGAAAGCTCGATACCGTTAAGAACAAGGTCATACGCCTTGGCGCGAACCTTACCCTTATCGCTGTCCAAATATTCAACACATTCGTCCATCGGGCTGGTGAAGGGATGGTGCATTGCAACCCATTCGCCGCTCTCGTAATCGAATTCGAAGAAGGGCATCTCGACAACCCAAAGGAAGTTAAAGCCGTTTCTTTCAACGCCGATTCTGTTCGCCGCCTCAACGCGAAGCTGACCAAGCTGGGTAAGAACGCGGTTATTATCGCTATCGGCAATAATAAGAAGAATATCGCCCTTTTCGCAATTAGCCGCGGTGTAGATAGCGTTCAATTCCTCCTCGGTAAGATGCTTTAGGAAGGAACCGCCGTCGGTTTCGCCTCTCTTAACCCAAGCCAAGCCCTTTGCGCCACAGCCCTTTGCATATTCAACCAATTTATCGATTTCCTTGCGGGAAAGCTTTTCGGCATATCCCTTAAGGTTAATACCGCGAACGCTGCCGCCCGCCTCGATAGCCGAAGCGAACACAGGGAAGGAACAACCCTTAAGCGCATCGTTAAGGTTAACTATCTCCATACCGAAGCGAAGGTCGGGCTTATCCGAGCCAAAGCGCTCCATACATTCCTTATAGGTGTATCTGGGAAGCGGAGTGGGAATATCCACGTCCATACAATCCTTAAATACGTGCTTAATAAGACCTTCGACAAGCATCAAAACGTCATCGGTGTCAACAAAGCTCATTTCCATATCTATTTGGGTAAATTCGGGCTGACGGTCTGCTCTTAAATCTTCATCGCGGAAGCAACGCGCGATTTGGAAATATTTATCAAAGCCCGCAACCATCGAAAGCTGCTTATAAAGCTGGGGAGATTGAGGAAGCGCGTAGAAGCTGCCCTTATGAATACGCGAAGGAACCAAATAGTCGCGCGCTCCTTCGGGAGTGCTCTTTATAAGGATAGGCGTTTCAATCTCTATAAATCCCTTATCGCAAAGGTAATCGCGCACCGATTTTGCAACTTTAGCACGGAAGATAATGTTATTTTGCAAAACGGGACGGCGAAGGTCAAGATAACGGTGGGTCAACCTAAGCTCCTCGTTGGTTTTGCAATCGTCGGTAATATCAAAGGGAGGTGTTTCGCTCTCGCCCAAGATTTTAACCGCGGTAACAAAAATTTCTATATTACCCGTAGGGATATCGGGGTTTTTGCTCGAGCGCTCGCGAACGACACCGCAAGCCGAAACAACGTATTCGGTCTTTAACAAGAGCGATTTTTCGAAAATCGCCTTTTCGGTATTTTCGTCAAAAGCAAGCTGAACTATACCCGTTCTGTCACGAAGGTCAACGAACACAAGACCGCCAAGGTCGCGCGCCTTTTTAACCCAACCCATAACACAAACGGTTTCGCCTATATTTGCTTCTCTAAGCTCGCCGCAATAGTGTGTGCGGCGGTCGCTTCCCAAAAATTCTGCCATAATTAACCTCATTCACCAAATACAATCGGCTTATTTACCGATTGCATTAAGTATCTTTTCTGCATCAAGTGTAATATTAACACGCTCGCCGCTTTGCATATTTCGCAATTCGGCGCTGTTTTGTTCTATCTCGTTATCGCCGACAACAATAACGAACCTCGCGTTCGCCTTGTCGGCATATTTCATTTGCGCCTTAAGACTTCTGCCGCAAATATCGGTTTCGGCAGAAGCGCCCATATCGCGCAATTTACTTGCCAACAAAAAGGCAGGCAAGCTTGCGTTCTCGCCGAGAGGGGCTATATAAATATCGCAACCTTCGTTAAGGTCGGGAATAAGATTTTCGTCCTTAAGCGCTTGGATAAGGCGGGTAATACCCATACCAAAGCCAACCGCGGGCAGCTCGGGCCCGCCGATAGAGGAAAGAAGTCCGTCGTATCTGCCGCCGCCGCAAACCGTGCTTTGTGCGCCGATAGAATCTACGGTGAACTCAAACACCGTACCCGTATAATAATCCAAGCCCCTAACGATAGCGGGGTCCACAACGTAGTTAACGCCGCAAGCGTCGAGAAGCTTTTTAAGCTTTTCAAAATGCTCGTCGCAGCTATTGCAAAGATGCTCGAGCGTTTTGGGAGCGTTCTTTGCAATGCCCGAGCAAATGGGGCTCTTGCAGTCGAGCACTCTCAAGGGATTTTTCTGCAATCTTTCCTTACAGGTATCGCAAAGCTGATCTTCGTATTGCGAAAAATAGCTTAGCAACGCCGAACGGTAGTTAGGACGGCAATCCTTACAACCGATAGAATTAATTCTTAAAGTAACCTTTGTAAGACCGAGCTTTTTAAACAAGCTGTCGGCAAGCATAATAACCTGTGCATCCGCCTCGGGCATTGTAGAGCCGTAAAGCTCTGTGCCGAATTGCCAAAATTCGCGGCTTCTGCCCGCTTGGGGCTTTTCGCGGCGGAAGAAGTTAGAAAGATAAAACAGCTTTAGCGGCATTGCGCCCGCATAAAGACCGTTTTCGATAACCGATCTTGCAACACCCGCAGTACCCTCGGGACGAAGCGAAAGAGAGCTTCCGTCCTTATCGATAAAGGTGTACATCTCCTTACCTACAACGTCGGTCGTATCGCCAACGCCGCGGCAAAAGAGCTCGGTTGCTTCAAAAGTGGGCATTCTTATTTCCGAAAACCCGTTGATTTTTGCGGTTTCTCTAACCGCGTTTTCAATATATTGCCAAACGCCTATTTCGGCGGGTAAAATATCCAAAGTGCCCTTTGGCTTTTGTATTCTGCTCATTAAAAAGGATTCTCCGTAATTATTTGTTCAAGCGCCAATCAAGGTCGCCTCTGTCGAGCGCAAGAATAAGCGCTTCTGCGGTAGCGATATTAGTCGCAACGGGAACGGGAACCTTATCGCAAAGCTTAACCAAATTAAGCTCTGTTTCGGCATATTCCGCATCGTTATTCGTATCGCGAAGGAGGATAAGCAAATCCACCTCGTTGTAGGAAATTTTGGAAGCAACCTGCGCGCTTCCGCCGTGGGTACCGGCAAGCATCTTTTCTACCTTAAGTCCGGTCGCCTCGGAAATATATTTACCGGTAGTTGCCGTTGCACAAATGTTGTGTTTCGAGAGAATGCCGCAATATGCAATGCAAAACTCGGTAATAAGTTCTTTTTTCTTGTCGTTGGCAATAATAGCAATATTCACCTTTTTTTCCTCCCCGGTTTCTTAAAATTAACAATTCCCTTATAGCTTGACAAGCGCGCGGGCTGTCCGACCGATTCGAACAAGCTAACCCGATGGCCGCAAACTCTAAGCGCGATATTATAAAACGCCGCTTCGCTTTCGCTCGCCTTGCGCCTTTTGCCGCCCTTAAAAGCAAGCTCGGATGCCTCTTGCGATGCTTGAAGCCGTTCGTTATAAGGAACAACGCCCAAAAGCCGTACCGAAGAACGATTTATAATCTCGGCAATGTTGGGAAGCTTGCCTTGCGCCGCAAACTTTTCGCGGTAGCCGTTAACCACCAAGGAAAGCTCCTTAACACCCATCGCCGCAAGCCGTGTTGCGGTTTTTTCCGCCGCGCGAACCGAGGTCGATTGGTGTAGCGTAACTATAATCGCTTCGTCGGCTTGGGCGGCGAACGAAAGATAATATTCGGTCATTTCCGCACAAGAATCGACGATTATAAAATCAAACTCCGAACGCAATTCGCTTATAAGGTCGGAATATGCGGATTTTGTAATTCCTTCGTTGGAATAATTCATCGGCGCGGGGATAAACGAAAAATCGCTAAACTCACAAACGTCGGTCATCGCCGCCGTAGGCGAGCAACGGCCCGAAAGCACGTCGCTGCAATCGAAAAGCGATTCGCTCTCTAACCCAAGCACCAAGTCCATACACCGCATACCAAAGTCGCCATCGATAACCAACACCTTATGCCCCAAGGCATGAAGTGTCGATGCCAGATTCGCAGAAACGGTCGTTTTGCCGACACCGCCCTTAAATCCGGTGACAAAAATCACTCTACCCATAGTCGCTCCTTTGCTTAAAATCGCAGTTCGTTTTTTAGGGAATTGCGCTTAAAAATAAACACAATTATCCACTATCTAATCATACAGATTAATAATAACACCATTTTCGTTTGATGTCAAGATAAAGTGTGCAGTTTATCCACATTAAAACTAACAAAAACTATCTTTTTTGGTAAAAGTAAAACAAAATTTAAAGATTTGGTTAAAATTCCAAATCGCTTTTTGAATTTTTAGCGGTTTTTCGGGGGATAATAGGAAAAAGGAGGAATAATTATGCTAAAATTGATATTAATATTTGCGCTTGTGCTTAACCTCGGCTTGTTTGTCGGTTGCGACGATAACTTTAAAAAGGACGTCGAAAGTAAAGCTTCCGAGGCGGTTTCCAAGGCGGAAAGCGCGGTTTCGGATTTCGTTTCGGGCGCGGAAAGTGCCGTTTCGGACGCTATGTCGAACGCCGAAAGTATGGTTTCGGATTTCGTTTCCGACCGCGTTGACGATGGCAATACCGAAAATAACGCCTCGAACGGTGTTGTTTCCGAATAAGTCGCTTGCGCTCTCAACCGAACACGCTTGTTTTCGGTTGGTTTTTTAGGTGTTCGTACGTTCGCACCGTCGCGCCTCGCGCTTCGCGTTCGACACTCGCGAACACCATAGGTATAAAAATCAAGGCGCATGTCCTTGATTTTTATGAATTCTCATTATATTTGTTTTTATTCTGTTTGCTTTTATTTCGGTTTTTCCATTTCTATTGTTTTGCGACGCTTTTCCGACGACGGAAAATAATCCCGTAATCGCTTGCGCTCTCAACCGAAAACGCTTGTTTTCGGTTGATCTTTGTGAACGCCGTACACTCTCGTAGTGTTCGCGCGCGGTGCTATGCACAACAAGCAACCACACTTCTCCCCGCACTATTGTCTTGTGGGGAGAAGTATGTTATAATAACAAAAAAACAAAGGAGAATGCTTTTTATGACCTACGTCATGTCGGATATCCACGGTGATTACGAGCGATACATAAAAATGCTTGGGATTATTGGCTTTTCGGGCAACGATACGCTTTATATAATCGGCGATATTTGCGACCGCGGCGAAGAAAGCGAGCGTATTTATTTAGACGCGATGTCGAAATCCAACGTGCTTTGCATCAAGGGCAACCATGAATTTATGTCAGAAAGCGTGCTTCCTTACTTACTCGAGCTCGAGCCGATGCCAAACCGAAGAATTTACGATGCCAACTACATAACCTGGCTTCGCAACGGGGCACAGCAAACGATAAATTCGCTTTACCGTTGCCACGAGAAAATCCAACGAAAAATCGTCGATTTCATTTGCGAAATGCCCTTTTACAAGACCGTTTCGGTTGGCGAGCGCCATTTTACGCTCGTCCACGCAGGGCTTAATAATTTCAGTCCCGAAAAATCGCTCGATGCATATATCCCCTACGATCTCGTTTGGGCGCGACCTAACTACGACGAAAAGCTTTGGGACGACCCGAATAGGCTTCTTATCGTTGGACATACCCCAACGATGTACGTTACACATAACCCCGCCGAGCGCATTTACTTCGGTAAGGGCGGGAGTATTGTTAATATCGATTGCGGTAACGCCTACCGTAATTACGGCGGCTGCCTTGGTTGCCTCTGCCTCGATACAATGCAGGAATTTTACGTTTAAACGCCCTCTCATACCTTAAAACGTCAATGTTTTCCAAAACGCCAACACCGCCCGCGGCTTAAGCTCCCGACGAACAAATAAAAAACCAAATTAAAAAGCTGTGCGGAAACGCACAGCTTTTTTGTTTTTAGGTGATTTAGTTGAAAATAATTTTACAGTTCTTGGGTCTGTCGGGGAAGATTGTACCCAGTCGAGCTCTCATAGCGCGCGGAACAGTAATCAATCTTAACGACTTACAACCGCGGAAGGCATTATCTTCGATATACGTTTCTTTTTTAGACACATACACTTCCTCAAGCGAGGCGCAATCCAAAAACGCGCCCGTTGCGACTTTGAGTGTGTTTTCGGGAATTATAACTTTTTTTAGCAACTTGCATCCGGCAAATGCCCGAGCGCCTATTATTTCGATTGTTTCGGGCAGTTTTATTTGCTTTAATGCGACGCAGTTGCAGAACGCCTCGTTTTGCACCTCCGTTATGCCCTCGGGTATATTGGCTTTTTCAAGCGATATACACTCCGCAAAGCTTCGATAAAGTATTTTTTTAACACCCGCAGGAACGTTTATTTCTTTAAGCGAGCTACAACCATTGAAGCAAATGTGTCCCATATACTCCATACTTTCGGGAAGATTAATTTCTTCCAACGAAGAACACCCAAAGAAAACCTCTGTATCCAACGCCCTAAGCCGCTCCGGAAGAACCACCTTGCGAATTGACGTGCAATCGGCGAACGCTTTTGCGCCCAAATACTCCAATTTAGAAGGCATTTTTATATCCCCCTTTAACTTACAGCACCCCATAAACGCGGCTTCCTCGATTGCCGTTACACATTCGGGCAAGGCTACCTTCTCGAGTAATATGCAGTCTTTAAAGGAGCTATTTCCTATATATTCCACGCCGTTCGGTAATTTTACCGAGCAAAGCGAAGAACATCCCTTAAAAAGCTCCGCTTCGATTTCGCGCAAGTGGGACGGCAACTTTACGCGTTTCAAAGATTTGCAATCCGCAAACGCGCCGCAGCAAATCCGTTCTATACTATCCGGAAGATTTAATTTGGCAACGTACGCGTACTCGGCAAATGCATATTCTCCAACAATTTTCGCGTTGGACGTTATATCAATCACCGCGGCGTAAGCATCGGTTTCATCGTCGCTTCGTTCAATATACTCTTTATTTATCCAAAGACTGCAATCGGGAACCTCTAACCGTTCGAGAATACACTTTTCGTCAACACCCAAAAATTCGGCATTCTGCCAACCCAAGCAGTTGGTTATTCTTTTTAGATTAACGCAACCCTCGAACGCCCTCTCGCAACGTCTAAGTGTCTTTGGGAAATTTATTTCTTTAAGCGAAATGCAATTTTTAAAAGCATCTTTAGAAATCACCGCGCTACACTCGTTGTCGAATACCACTCTCTCGAGTGCGCTGCAACCCTCAAACGCAGATTCTTCTATAATTTCTACCGACTTGGGAATAAATATTTCTGTCAAATTTTTACAATTCAGGAACGCGCTTGATTGTATCGCCCGCAAATTGTCGGGCAATTTTATTTGCGCTAAGCTTATACAATTTTCAAATGCGCGTTGACCTATTTCGGTAACGGCATTTGAAAACACAACCGAATTAAGCGAAGAGCAGTTTCCAAAGCAGCAAGCGCTGATTCTCCACTCACGTTCGGGAATTTTGATCTCACTTAAGTTCTCGCATCCCCAAAACGCATACGATCCTATGTTTCCAACGCTTTCGGGTATCTCTATGCGTTCAAGAAGCGAACAATTCATAAATGAATCTTCTGCTATCATTTGAAGTTTTTTAGGCAGAACAACGGTTTTAAGCGAGGTGCAGCCCGAAAACGTTCCGCCCCAAAGCGCGAACAAATCGGCAAGAATTGTTACGGTTTTAAGCGAGGTACAACCCGCAAAGGAGCTATTCCATATACACTCAACTCCGTTGGGTATCGTTATATCCTCAAGCGACGAACACCTGTTAAATGCCTCCCACCCGATTTCTTCCAGCGTATCGGGAAGAATAACCTTTTTTAGCGAACTGCACCATCTAAAACAGCAGTTATCGAGCTTCTTTACTCCCTCGGGAATAGATATTTCTTTTAGCGAAGTACAAAAACCAAACGCATCGTTGCCTATAACTTCGATAGGGTGGTCAAACTCTATCTGTTCAAAGGAGCATCCGAAAAACATCTTTTCATTTATTTTCGTTACTTCCGAAGGCGTAACAAATTTACGCCCCGCGCCATTCGCGAAATAAAGAATTCCATCGCCAACAATCACAAACTCGCGTTTATCCGCCGTGTGTTTTTTCAAATCGGGCGAATACCGCTTTGTATTTTCGGGGATATAGCTTACCATTAGCGAATCGATATCATAAAAAGGATAGCTAAACTCTTCCTCTTCCGTTGGGGAGAGGAACAAACCGCAAAGTTTTGCACAGGAGCGGGAATTTAACGTTTCTTCGATAAGCTCCGTATTATACGGCATTGCAACGATGCCGACAAATTCTTCGCCAAAGGGGGTTATCATCTCGTGGGAATAAAGCCCCAAGTCGTCCTCGAACGGATTTAAGGCGCGCCCCAAAAAGCCTCTGCCGTTATTGCGGCGGCGGCTATCGACCTCTTCTATATTAAAACAACGCGGATACACGTCCAGCGTGCCCGAAATGTTAATGGTATTGCCTGTAAAGAAATACTCGCAAAGACCGCTTCTTACCCCAAGGTTAGTAGCCCTTTCGAAAATCGCTTTTCCGTCTATATCCTCGCAAATTTCGGTAACGAAATCATACCTTCCCATAATCCAACAAACGTCGCGGGTGAGTGCAACCGCTTTGTTATAACAATCGTCGCCCATAAGCGAGCAAAGCGCCTTTAAAAGCTCGGCGTAGCAATTATATTGCGGAACGTACCAAAACAGCGGTCCGTAAGGGCTATAAACCCCGTTGGCAGAACGTTTTATAATTGCTTGTAAAAGCGTTGCTTTAACAATTTCCTTATGCTTTTCCATCGCCGAGGCGGATTCAAACAAAAGGGTAAAATCGGTAATATCCTCGCGCTCCAAAGCACGCGCAACTACCCTAATTATAACCGATTCCAAAAGCTCGGCATCCGCCTTAAGCAAAAACAGCTTTATAACCGCAAACCAATAGCCGTTGTTATAATTTTCAAGCAAGCCGTCCAGCGCCGAGGTATCGTTAAGCTCTCCCTCGAAATCGAACTCCGTCCTTGCTCCAAAGCAACGCTTTGTATAATATATCGCAACGAAATATTCAAGGAAGCTCTTATGATAAAACTCGCCCTTTTCATCGATTATAAGGCGGGATTCAAGGTAATCGCAAACCGACTCGACAAAGCTTTCCTCGCGGTAGCGCTCGTCGTTATAAAGCGCACGGAGCGCGTTGCCGATTAAGGATTTTGTGCTATATTCGGGGTGGGTATATTTATTAAAGGAATAGCGGGTTAAAAGCTCGCGCAGCCCGCCCGAAACAACCTCGCGAATGCCTTTTTCGTGTTCGTTAAAAAGCTCGCCCTCTCTATAGGCAAACAAAATCTCGCTTACCGCATCGTAAATGCCGATAGCGGTTTTGGGAACCTTTCCATTTACGCTGTAAACAATCGCAAGTTGGGTCAAAAGCAAGGGATTAAGGCGAATTTCCGCATCCAATCCGAGCGTTTCGTTATAAAACTTATCGAAATCCGACTTGCCGAGCAAATTCAAAAGGTTTCCCGAAAGTCGCTTGGCGTTTTCATCGTCAAACGGCTTAAGCGTTAAAATTCTTGCGCTTTCT
>JAZRTL010000373.1:0-1539 GCA_045652025.1 Eubacteriales bacterium | reverse complement strand
TACCCTTTTCGGCAAGGCGGGGCTTAACATGCTCGATATACCAATCGCAGGAGATATCCCAAATAAAATCGTAAAGCTTGCTAACAGCAATGCCAAGCTCGTATTTATCGATATTCTCGCGAACCTCGTTAACCAAGCGGTTATAGAGCGAAAGTACCCATTTATCCTCTTGGGCAAGGTTAGCGGTGTCGATATTATCGGTATCGAAATCGCCATCGAGGTTCATCATAACGAATCTTGCGGCGTTCCAAATCTTGTTTGCGAAATTACGCGACGCCTCGAATCTTTCGTCCGAAATACGCATATCGTTTCCGGGGCTGTTGCCTGTTGCGAGCGTAAAGCGGAGCGCATCGGCACCGTAGGTCTTAATAACTTCAAGCGGATCGATACCGTTGCCGAGCGATTTCGACATCTTTCTGCCAAGCGCATCGCGAACAAGACCGTGGATAAACACGTCGGTAAAGGGCTTTTTGCCCGTATGAGCAAGGCCCGAGAAAATCATTCTGGAAACCCAGAAGGTAATAATATCGTAACCCGTAACAAGCGTATCGGTAGGATAGAAGCGCTTAAGGTCTTCCGCATCGTTAGGCCAACCGAGAGTGGAGAAGGGCCAAAGCGCGCTGGAGAACCAGGTGTCGAGCGTGTCGGGGTCTTGAACCATCGGCTTGCCACACTTGGGACAGGTTGCGCTGTCTTCTTTGGTAACAACCAATTCGCCGCAATCGTCGCAATAGAACGCGGGGATTCTGTGGCCCCACCAAAGCTGACGGGAAATACACCAATCGCGTATATTTTCCATCCAGTATAGGTAGTTTTTGGAGAATCTATCGGGAATAAATCTAATATCGCCGTTTTTAACCGCTTCAACTGCAGGGATTGCAAGCGGCTTCATCGAAACGAACCATTGCTTCGAAACCATCGGCTCGATAACGTGGTGGCAACGGTAGCAGGTGCCAACGTTGTGGGTTAGCGGCTCTACCGATTTCAAAAGACCTGCTTGCTCGAGGTCGGCAAGTATCGCCTTGCGCGCCTGCGCGGTGGTCATACCTGCATATTTACCGCAATCGAGCACCTCGGGCTCGCCTACTGCCGCGGTGCCGCGTGCCAAGCTTTCCTCGTATTCTGCCTTGTCGGCAGCTCCAGTCATTTTTCCGTCGTAGGTGAAAACGCGAACCAAGGGGAGATTATGGCGCTGACCAACCTCATAGTCGTTGGGGTCGTGCGCGGGGGTAATCTTAACAACACCCGTACCCTTTGTCATATCCGCGTGCTCATCGCAAACGATAGGAATTTCCTTGTTAATAAGCGGCAACAACACGTGGCAACCGTGAAGGTGCGCGTAGCGGGGATCCTCCGCGTTAATAGCAACGGCGGTATCGCCAAGCATCGTTTCGGGACGGGTGGTTGCAAGCTCAAGCATTTCGCCCGTTTCTTTTACGGGGTAAAGAAGGTGATAGAAATTGCCGTTTTGGTCGTCGTATTCTACCTCTGCATCCGAAATAGAGGTCATACAGGTCGTGCACCAGTTAACCATACGGT
>JAZRTL010000372.1:0-3959 GCA_045652025.1 Eubacteriales bacterium | reverse complement strand
TGGGCTTGGAAGCACCCCCACGGCGCCGGAACTCTTACCTATACCGAGCTTAAGGGCGACGTTAGAATGGTCGATGTCGATTTCGGCTATACCGAGGAAAAAACGGTATTGCACGACGTAACGCTCTATGCCGAGCCGGGCCAAAAGGTCGCGTTCGTTGGCGCAACGGGCGCGGGAAAAACAACTATAACCAACCTTATCAACCGTTTTTACGATATTGCGGACGGCAAAATCCGCTACGATGGTATTAATATTAATAAAATAAAGAAGGCGGACCTTCGCCGTTCGCTCGGTATGGTTCTTCAGGATACCCATCTCTTTACGGGTACGGTTATGGAAAATATCCGCTACGGCAGATTGGATGCAACCGACGAGGAATGCATCGCGGCGGCAAAGCTCGCTAATGCCGATAGCTTTATCTCGGTGCTGCCCGATGGCTATAATACAATGCTTTCGGGCGATGGCTCGGGACTTTCCCAAGGTCAACGCCAGCTTCTTGCTATCGCTCGCGCCGCAGTTGCCGACCCACCTGTTATGATACTCGACGAGGCAACCTCAAGCATCGATACCCGTACCGAAGCAATCGTCCAAAAGGGTATGGACGGGCTTATGAACGGCAGAACCGTCTTCGTAATTGCCCACCGCCTTTCCACCGTTCGCAATTCGGACGTAATAATGGTGCTCGAAAAGGGTAGAATTATCGAACGCGGCGACCATGCCAAGCTTATCGCCGAAAAGGGCCAGTATTATAGGTTATACACCGGCGCGTTTGAATTGGAGTAATTGCCCCAAAAATGCAAGCATTTTCGGGGACCCCATAATACCCCACGAAACCGTGTTTCGCGGGGACCCCATAATCGCTTCGCTCTCGAACAAAAACACTTGTTTTTGTTCGGCTTTTGCGCCTTCGTGCGCTCGCGCCGAATTTGTGCATAAATGTCCAAATTCGCGAAGGCGTAAGGTATAAAAATCGACGCGCATGTCGCCGATTTTTATGGAGATTTTATTGTAGGTCGCTTTGCTCTTGATAAAAAACGCTTGTTTTTTCATCGATTTTCGTGAACGCCACAAAAAACAAATCACCCATAAAAAGCTGTACTTTGGTAAATTACCAAAGTACAGCTTTTCTTTTATAATTCGTAAGGGCTGTCGAGGCGCTTTAAATACGGTCGTTTTTCGCCTTTTGCTTGTCTAAAAGGTCTATTGCCTTAAGCGAAATTTCCTCGGCGGTTTCAAGGTCAACCGCTTCGGCAACCAACCTAAATCTACCCGCCGCGCTCGGATAAACACAAACTCTGCCGTAGCCGAAATCGAACCCCGCGTTTCTCCCGCTGTGGCATTGGCTTCTTATCTCCGAAATAATTTCTATCATCCTGTCCTTGTCGGCGAACACCGCTCGCGTCATAACCGAAAAGGGAGGTAACCTTTTTGCAAGCTCGGAAAGCGTCAGCCCGCTTTTTTCGCAAATCGACGCGGTTGTAAGCGCGAGTAAAATACCGTCGCGGTGTAAATAATCGCGTTGTGCATCGCTTCTTGCCGCCGATTCGCTATCGTTATAAAATCGTGTTTTAACAAAATGGCGGTTAAGAATTTTTTCTACCGTGTCGGGTGTATCGCTCGGGAGAATAATTTCCTTAACCCCGCCCTCTATACAGCAAATCATAAGCAGCTGCCAATGGCTAATCTCGCTCCCGTCGGGGAGAATTGCAAAAGCGGTGTCGCCGTATCTCGAAATCCCAAAAAGAGTGTCGCCCTTATCGGCAACCCCAAGCTCCTCGCAAGCTTCCTTTAACGGCTTGCATTCGGGAAAATTGCAAACTGCCATCGATTTCGGTATAGCGCAATGCCTTTTTAGGTGAGCAAGATATTTTTTAATAAGAACTCCGTGGGGAAGTAAATAAACGCTCCCCGCGATTTTTGCGTTTTTCGGTTCTTTTGCGGAAATTGCCCTAATCTCCTCTCGCGAGGCGGGCATCCCGCTGTTCGAAAATAGCTTGACCACCGTTTTTTCGCCTACTTGAGCAATAAAAGCGGTTCGGCTTTCGTATTCGCCCGCCGCAAAGGAAGCGAGCGTAGCGTTTCCGCCCGAAACGACGGTGCAAGCACTCCCCGCCTTTGCCGCACCGCAAGCGAGCTCGCAGGCCTGCTGTAAGGTGTTCCCGCCGCCCTGTGCAAAGGCAATAACCGTTCCTTCGCCGCCCAAAAGCCGCCCGAGGTGAACGAAATACCCCTCGTCGCTCGCGTTGGCGATAATACAATCGTCGTCAAGCTCTAAATTCTGCTTTGGCTTTGGGAAATAGTCCGAAATATGCTTTCCCTTAACCGTTTCCTTCGGATTAACTATACTGCTCGGCGCAAGCGAAGCACCGTCGCGTATTTCCGCGCCCTCGCCGATAACACATCCCGCGGGGATAAAGCAATCGTTCCCAATAACCACGTTTTTTGCGATAATGCTACCCCTAATAAAGCTGTTGCCGATAGTACAACCGTCAAAAATCACCGAGCCGTCAATTCTCGCGCTGGGGTGAATCGAGGTGTGCTTGCCAACGCAATTTTCACCCTTGGAAAACCACATATTACATTCGTGGTAAGCGCCGAATGAGCCGATGTCAAACCAAGTCCCCTTTGGAATAATTGCCGCTATCGGAATTTTTTTGGAAAGTAAAATAGGGAATAGGTCGCGCGCAAAATCAAAAAAGCTGTTTTCGGGTATCATTGCCGCCGCTTGCGGTGTAATAAAATAAATCCCTGTGTTTACAAGGTCGGAAATCGTGTCGCGTACCGAGGGCTTTTCGAACATTTCCTTAATTTTTCCGTCCTCAACACAAACCGAGCCGTATTCGCCCGCATCGCTCGTGCGGGTTAAAACCATCCCGATAATACAACCGCTTTCCAAAAATTCTCCCCTTGCTTTTTTTAGGTCGAAATCGCAAACCGCATCGCCCGATATAATTACCGCGGCTTCGTCAATACGGCTTTTAAGCTTCCCAACCGCTCCCGCGCTCCCAAGCGGCGCGCTTTCAACAAAAAATTCAACCCCGCTTCTGTCAATTTCGGCTTTTTGGAACGCCTCGGGGAGATACATCGTTGTAACGGCGGTGCGGTTAAACCCGCAATCGCGAAGCAGCTTAAGATTGCGCTCGAATGCGCTTTGGTTAAAAATAGGGAGCATCGGCTTTGGGATAGTTTCGGTAAGCGGGAAGAGCCGCTTTCCAAATCCCCCTGCGAGAAGAACGGAATCAAAATTTGTTTTTTCGGCTTGGTTCATAAATAACACCCTTCATAATAATTTATCTTTATTGTTGGCAATTCCGCCGAAAATATACCGCAATCCGTTGACAAAAAGGATATATTTGGGTATTATATTAATATTATGAAGTATAAAGATTTATTAACCTCTGATAAGGTGTATTATTTAAATAACGGGCTTGATTTATCAAACGGCTGTGCCGTTGCGGTCGGCAACTTCGACGGTGTTCATTTGGGACATAAAGCGTTGCTCGGCTCTCTTGTTGCCGAGGGTAAGCGCCTTGGCGTGCCCTGCGCCGTCGTTAGCTTTGACCCTTTGGATAACCCAAAAAACGCGCCCTTGCTTGCTACCCAAAGCCAAAAAATGCGTTTGCTAAAGGAAGTTGGGGTCGATTTAGTCGTGTCGCTTTCGTATAGCGAGCTTCGTAACGTAACGGCGCGGGAATTCGTTTTGGAATTCCTATGCGGCGCGCTGTCGGTTAAAAGCATCGTTTGCGGCTACGATTTCCGCTTTGGTAAGGACCGCGCGGGCGACGTTGCGCTTATAAAACAGCTCTTATCTACCGAAATTGCGGTTATCACCCCCGATATAGTTAAAATAAACGGTAATACCGTAAGCTCAACCTTAATCCGTTCCTTGCTATCGAGCGGGGATATAAAAAACGCCAACTTGCTTTTGGGTAGAGAGTTTTCCTTCGAATCCAAGGTGG
>JAZRTL010000371.1:0-1894 GCA_045652025.1 Eubacteriales bacterium | reverse complement strand
AACCTAAAACGCATCTCGGCAATAACGCTCGCGGCATTAATGCTCTTTACTGCTTGCATTTCTGCTATCGCAGGCGTTGTTTCCACCAACCAAATTACCGATGTGAATTCTTCCCAAAACGCCTTAGTCGGCGAACAAACGGGTTTGATTATGAACGTCGGATCCGATGAAACCGACCGTAACTTCGTTTGGTATTCAACTTACACAACCGGTTCGCTCGAATACGCGTTGCGTGAAGGCGATACCTTCCCGAAGGAATTTACTACCATAAATTCCAGCGTTACTCCTACCGGATCGACCTACCTACATCGCGTATATCTTTCCGGCCTTAAGCCCGATAGCGAATATGTTTATCGTATCAAGAACGGCACGAAGATTTCTCCGAACCATTACTTCACGACCGATCCTACCGTTAACTTCAATTTCGCTTTCGCAGGCGACCCTCAGATAGGTGCTTCCTACAACGTTTCCAGAGATAGCACCGGTTGGGGCAAAACTGTCGATTACGTAAAGACCCATTTTCCCGAAACCTCGCTTTTCCTTACCGCAGGCGACCAAGTAAATAGCGGTAATAACGAAAACGAGTATGCAGGATTCCTTGCCCCCACAAACCTTCCTACCTTTGCTATCGCAACTACCGTAGGTAACCATGAGGATGGCTATGCATCCGATGCCTTCGATACCACCTATGCGATTTATAGCGAACACTATAACCTTCCCAATAGAATTCTAAATGGTAAGCTCTACGGTAAAACCACCGCGGGCAGTAACTATTGGTACACCTATAACAACGCGCTTTTCATCCATCTTAATGCATCTAACGTTAGCTATGCAGAGCACGAAGAATTTATTAAAAACGCTGTTGAAACTAACCCCAACGTTACTTGGAAATTCGTAATTCTCCACTATGCGCTCTTCGGCTCCCACTATTTCGTGTCTGCCGAGGGTCGTCGCAATGGCTTGGGTCCGATTTTCCAAAAGTACGGTGTTGACGTTGTTCTTAACGGTCACGAGCACGACTACGTTCGTAGCCAAATGATCACCTTTGGCGATAGCGGTTATACCTATAAGAATGTTGGAAACAGCGTTACCGACCCTGCGGGTATCTTCTATATCACCGCTTGTTCCTCGTCCAGCTCTAAGTTCTATAGCTTGGAGGAAGCATCCAAAACGCCCCACACTGCGTATAAGGATAATAACAAGCAAACCGTAACCTATTGTGAGCTTACCGCAAACACCTTTAAGCTCTCTACCTACGACGTTCTTAACGACGTGCTTTTAGATACTTTCGAAATCAAGAAGACTAAGAACATTGCCACCGCATACGATACTAACGTTGCTCTTGGCAAGACCTATACAAACGATGCGCTTTATATTGCAAGCGGCACTACACCTAAATACCCCGATGAAGGCGGCACAATGACCGACGGTAAGGTTGCAGGTGCAGCTGCCGACTATAAAGACGCAGCGTTTATGGCCTTCAATAAGACCTACGGCGACTATTACAGCCAACAGGGCTATGCATCTATCACTGTTGACCTTGGCTCTAAGTACGACCTTCAACGTTTCGTTGCACAGGTAGGTACTGCAAAACTTTCTAACGGCATCGCCGCTCCCTCGTCTATGTCGGTTTACGTTTCCAACGATAAATCCACTTGGACAAAAGCAGGAGAATGTAAGATTTCCGATAGTAGCACAGATAGCTGTATCCCTGCAAATATCTCCTTGGATAAGAGCGTAAATGCAAGATACGTTCAGTATCGCTTTGTTGTCGGCTCTTCTAACTACATCTTCGTTGCAGAGGTAGAGGCATATACCGCCCATACTCATACCGAGGGTGAAATGAAGGAGGTTCGTACCGCAACCGCAACCTGCGACGGTAGAAAAGAAAGCC
>JAZRTL010000370.1:0-2279 GCA_045652025.1 Eubacteriales bacterium | reverse complement strand
TGTGTAAGAGTTTACGTTGCTCAAAAGAGAAAAATCTCTGTGGGCGATAAGATGGCGGGCCGTCACGGTAACAAGGGTGTTATTTCCCGTATTCTTCCCAGCGAAGGTATGCCTTTCCTTCCCGACGGTACCCCTCTTGATATCGTTCTTAACCCGTTGGGCGTTCCTTCCCGTATGAACATCGGTCAGGTACTCGAGGTACACTTGGGTAGAGCTGCCCGTGCGCTCGGTTGGAAGGTTATGACCCCCGTATTCGACGGCGCAAACGAAAAGGATATCGAAGAATGTCTTAATATGGCGGGCCTTTACCGCGACCTTCGTTACGACGAAAATCCCGACGGTAAGGCACTTTATAAGGAAATTGTTAACGAGGAAACCGGCGAAACAACTACCGAAAAGCTTTCTCGCGAATGGATTTCCGAAAATAAGGAAGAGTTCGAGGAATTGCGTAAGCAAAATCTCGTTAAGGTTGTTGACGGTAAGACCGTTCTTTACGATGGACGTACCGGTCAACCCTTCGATAACCCCGTTACCGTTGGTTATATGTACTTCCTTAAGCTCCACCACCTTGTTGACGATAAGATCCACGCTCGTTCTACCGGTCCCTACTCGCTCGTTACCCAACAGCCCTTGGGCGGTAAGGCGCAGTTCGGCGGTCAGCGTTTCGGTGAAATGGAAGTTTGGGCGCTCGAAGCATACGGCGCAGCATATACACTCCAAGAAATTCTTACCGTTAAGTCCGACGATATTAAGGGTAGAGTTAAGGCGTACGAAGCGATCGTTAAGGGTCATAATATACCCACTCCCGGCGTTCCCGCATCCTTTAAGGTGCTTGCTAAGGAGCTTCAATCGCTCGCGCTTGACGTTCGCGTTCTCGATAAGGACGATAACGAAATTCCGCTTAAGGATTACTCCGATGATGACGACGGTCCTAACGAAAGACAATTCAGCGAGGAAGAGCTTGGTAAGAGCGTCCTCGAAAACCCCAATGACGTTATGTACGACGATGAAGAAGGTGTCGTAGCGGGCGAGCCCGAGGATGACGATAGCTTCGACGTTGAAGAAGTTTACGTATATGACGAAAACGACGATGAATAATTAAAAGGAGATGCGATAAATGGAAAACAACATTGAATTTGAGTCCATACAAATAGGTCTTGCCTCTCCCGAAATGATAAGAGAATGGTCCTACGGCGAGGTTAAAAAGCCCGAAACCATCAATTATCGTACTCTTAAGCCCGAGCGCGAAGGTCTTTTCTGCGAAAAGATTTTTGGTCCGACAAAGGACTGGGAATGCCATTGCGGAAAATATAAGAGAGGCGCTCGCTATAAGGGAAAGATCTGTGAAAAATGTGGCGTTGAGGTTACAACAAGCCGCGTGCGCCGCGAAAGAATGGGTCACGTTGAGCTTGCAGCTCCCGTTTCGCATATCTGGTATTTCAGAGCAATCCCCTCCAAAATGGGTCTTTTGCTTAACCTTTCGCCCAAGGTATTGGAAAAGGTGCTTTACTTTGCACAGTACATCGTTACCGACCCCGGCGAAACTCCTCTTGCAAAATACCAGCTTTTAAGTGAACAGCAATATCGCGATTACCGCGAAAAATACGAAGACGATTTCCAAGCAGGTATGGGTGCGGAGGCAATTAAGAAATTGCTTTCCGAAATCGACCTCGAGGCAGAATCCGCACGTCTTAAGAAGGAGCTTCTTACCGCGCAGGGTCAGCGTAAGGTACGCGACATCAAGCGCTTGGAGGTTGTAGAATCCTTCCGTCTTTCCAATAACCGTCCCGAATGGATGATTTTGGACGTGCTTCCCGTAATCCCGCCCGAAATTCGTCCTATGGTACAGCTCGACGGTGGCAGATTTGCTACCTCGGACATTAACGACCTTTACAGACGCGTTATCAACCGTAACAACCGTCTTATGAAGTTGATGGAGCTCCACGCTCCCGACATCATTATCCGCAACGAAAAGCGTATGCTTCAGGAAGCGGTTGACGCATTGTTCGATAACGGCCGCCGCGGTAGACCCGTTACCGGCCCGAACAACCGTCCTCTTAAATCGCTTTCCGAAATGCTTCGCGGTAAGCAGGGTCGCTTTAGACAGAACCTTTTGGGTAAGCGTGTTGACTATTCCGGCCGTTCGGTTATCGTTGTAGGCCCCGAATTGAAGATTTATCAGTGCGGTCTTCCCAAGGAAATGGCACTTGAGCTGTTCAAGCCCTTTGTAGTTAAGAGACTTGTTGAGTTCCAGAAAGCTACCAATGTTAAGGACGCAC
>JAZRTL010000369.1:0-1935 GCA_045652025.1 Eubacteriales bacterium | reverse complement strand
AAAAAGCTCGCTAATAAAGTCCAAAACGCGCTCGCTGGTAATTCCAACGCTTTCGGGCGTAACCCCTTCGAAATAGCTTGTGTGGCTCGGCGCTAACGCCTTTTTTCTTTCGGGGAACGAAATAGGGGAAACCGTCTGCTTAAAATTATCAAATGCGCTTGCTAATAAAGTAAGTGCCTTTTTCGTGTTGTAAATGTTCATAACGCTTCTCCCTTAAAAACTAAAAAAGCTACCCTTGGCAATCTATTTAATTGCCAAAGATAGATAAAATCATTTTAAACAATATAAATTTCGCAAGGCACGCCCCTGCGCTTTGCGTAAGAAATAGTAAATTCAGTCCCGCTCGATTCTCCGTCCCAAACCGCAATAACCAAATCCGCGTGGTCAACAATAAGCTTGTCGCGTATAAGCGGCGCGCTCTTGCCGTAAAGCTCGTAATCGGGGTAAATTATCATCTTTTTAATGCCCTTTTCGTCGGCATATTTCTCGGCAATCGTGTCAACCCCAACAGCCCCGCCGGAAATAATAAGCGTCGTATCGGGCGGAATATATCTGCTTATGTCGGCATTGGAAATGCTTCTCGAACCAACTACTGCTACCTTCATTTTATCTCACTTCTTCTTAAAAATCGAAAATATTTTCCGCTTTATCTTGCGGATAATCATAGTGTTAACCCAAAAGAACGAATAAATTCGTTGTCCTTTATTGCCCATCGGCTTCCAAACGCCGTTTTTGCAATATTCGGTTGCAACGGCAATAACGTTTTCCTTTGCGACTCTCTCGTCGTCAACCTGGTTGTCCCCGCGGCAAATATAATAACCGTTTTTAACCTTAACGATACGGTGTAAAACAAAATCGCCGTTTGCGCGTCTGTAAAAAATAATATCGTATTTTTTTGGTGCTACTTTTCTAATCGCCGCGTTTGGATTTGCTATCTTAACGCTGTCCTTTTTGCTTCTCAAAAAGGGAAGCATGCTCGTTCCGTTAATCGTAAACGAAGCGCTCCCGCCCGAGCAAAGCTGTTGCTCTATCAACGGATAAATTTCTTCAAGCCAAACTTCCTTATTCAAGCACATTCGCTTCAACCATCCTGTTAATAAAGCGCCTTACGTCGTTAAGCGCGGTTTCGCGGTCAACCTCATATTCGCTTGCTATAATATCGGCAATTTCGGTGTCAACCTTGCCGTCGTCAATTAAACGCCAAATTAAAGCGCCGGTTTCGTTAAGCGTAATCAAGCCGTTAAAATCAAGCTCGCTTCCGTGGCACATAACAACGTAGCTTCCCGCAACCTGTTTAATTGTAAAACCGCTTTTGATTTTCATCCGCGCACCTCGTTTTTCTTCTAATAATATTATAAATGCCCGCGTGTTGTTTGTCAAGTTCAATAACCGTGTCGTAAATATAAAAAGAGTAATATTTACTGTTGATTTTGGTCGCTCTATTTGTTATACTGTTATGTAATATATCTAATATATCTAATAAAGGAAGATGTAAAGTGAAATATATCGTAATGCTCGGCGACGGTATGGCAGATTTGCCTATCGCCTCGCTCGGCAAAAAAACTCCGCTCGAGGTTGCAAATAAGCCAACGATGAACTACCTTGCCCAAAAGGGTATAAACGGTATGGTCGATACCGTTCCCGAGGGAATGGTGCCCGAAAGCGATACCGCAAACCTTTCGGTAATGGGCTATGACCCTCGCGTTTATTCAAAGGGCCGCTCTCCCTTGGAGGCAGCCAGCATAGGTATAAAAATGTCGGATGACGAAACCGCTATCCGCGCTAATATCGTCGCTCTCGGAGGCGATGGGGAATACGAGGACCTTATAATGCTCGACCATTCGTCCGATGAAATTCCGACCGAGCAAGCAAGGGTGCTAATAGAGGCGGTTCAAGAAAAATTCGGTAACGAAATAATGCGCTTCTATTGCGGTA
>JAZRTL010000368.1:0-2624 GCA_045652025.1 Eubacteriales bacterium | reverse complement strand
TTAAGAACCTTACCGGTTTCGTGTTGCGCGGCTTGCATTTCCTTTGCTTCAGCAAGAGTTCTTGCAGAGGGTTTTTCGCAAAGAACGTGCTTGCCTGCACGCAAGAAATCGATAGTAATTGTGCTATGCATCTTGTTGGGGGTACATACCGATACCGCTTCTATTTCGGGGTCGGAAAGTATTTCGTGATAATCCTCTACGGCGATACCGCAGCCATACTTTTCGACAGCGGCTTCTGCCTTGGACTTAATAATATCGCAGAAATACTTAATTTCCACTTCTTCGTTCTTCATATACGCGGGGATATGAGCGTTATTTGCAATAGAGCCACAGCCGATGATAGCGATTTTCATTTTAGTCATAAAACTTCCTCCAAATTAATTTTTAATTTATTGCTTTAATTTTTTATCAAGAACACTAATTACATCTTCGATAGTTTCACAAACATCAAAAGATTTAATTACGCCAGGTCTAATAAACCCTTGTGCGAAAGCATCCCGAACAGCATTGATTAACGTGTCGTAATACCCATTAACATCAAAGATAACAATAGGTTTGTCCCCCAAACGCCCCAATTCCTTAAGCGTTAAAACCTGAAAAAACTCGTCAAACGTACCAATACCGCCCGGAACTATAACGAAAGCATCTCCGCGTTGTTCCATAATAGACTTGCGCTCTGCCATAGTTTTAGTTTCGACAAGTTCCGTACAGGGATAGATCGGTTCGATTTCATCCATAAACTCGGGTGTTACACCGATAATGTAACCGCCGACCGAATCCACACCGCGAGCAGCCGCACCCATCAATCCCGTCGCGCCTGCGCCATAAACCAACTTGTATCCCTTACGCCCCATAGCTTGACCCAATCGGAACACTTGATCCACGTAGCTTTGATCAATGTTATCGCTTGCGGCGCCGTACAAACAGATAGTTGCCATATCTTCTCTCCTTAAATTAACTCTTGTGGTGAAATCTTTGTATTTATCGTTTAAATCGTAAATACACGTTTAGATAAAAGTCTATTATTAGTATAACACATAAATTCATCTTTTTCAACACATTTATTTCGGTTGAAAACACTTGACAGTATCTGCGATATATTATATAATCAATCGCAAGCGTACTGAGCGTACAGCGAAAATACGAACCAAATCGGCTCTGTTTATGCTTTTTAGGCATAAGCAGTTTTTTATTTTTAGCGCTTCGGTCGGGTTTCGCGGCGTTTTCGGACGCGCATTATGTAAACTGAATTTTTGGCTTTTGCAAGCCGTTGATTTTAGTTACATACAGGGCGATCTATTCCCTACCCTTTTGGGAGTTACGGTCGGTTTGTTTATTTTTCATTTGTTTTTAGCAAGATTAATTCTGTATATATTATGTAAACCTATAACGTTTTTGGAGGTTAGGATGAACGGAAGAAAAATTTTTGATGAAATTCGCAAGGAAGGGTTCGATTGCGCTTTGTTTCTTGATGAAACCAGCCAATATTATTTGTCCGATTTTTACACCACCGACGGTGCGGTGATTGTTTCGGCAACCGAAACGGCGTTGTTGACCGACAGCAGATATATCGAGGCGGCTAATAACGACAAGCTTGCCGGACTTTTGTCCGATGACGTTAACGCTTATCTTTTTAAAAGCGGGCTTTATTCCGATATTGCGGAATATTTTAAGTCGATTGGCGCAAAAAAGGTTTGTCTTGACCCCGCGCTTATTTCGGTTAAGCAATTAGACACCCTTAAAAAGAACTGCGAAGGGGTTGAATTCGGTTATCTTTCGGACGTTTGTCTTAAATACAGACGCGTTAAGACCGATTTCGAGGTCGAAAAGATTAAGAAGACGCAAAGCATTACCGACAAGGCCTTTTCGCATATTTTAGGATTTATTAACGGCGACAGAACCGAGCTTGAGGTTGCGGCGGAGCTTGAATATTTTATGCGCTGTAACGGCGCAAGCGGGTTGGCTTTCGATACCATTGCCGTTTCGGGCAAGAATTCCTCGCTTCCCCACGGCGTTCCTACCGATAGCAAGATTTGCCAAAACTCCTTCTTTACGATGGACTACGGTGCAAAATACAAGGGCTATTGCTCGGATATGACAAGAACAGTTGTTTTTGGCAAAGCCGACGAGGAAATGAAGCGCATTTACAACACCGTTCTTACCGCCCAAAGCGAAGCGATGAAGTTTATTAAGGCGGGTGTTTCCTGCTTTGAAGCCGACAAGGTGGCGCGCGACGTTATTAAGGACGCGGGCTACGGTCAGTATTTTGGACATTCGCTCGGACATTCTTTGGGACTTGAGATACACGAGCTTCCCTCTTGCTCTCCCAAAAGCCAAGACACCTTGGTAGAGGGTAACATCGTTACGGTTGAGCCGGGCATTTACCTACCCGGAAAATACGGTGTTAGAATTGAAAATATGGTTCTCGTTACCAAGGACGGTTGCATTAACCTTACCGAAAGCGACAGAAGCTTGATTGAGCTTTGATAATATTAACTGCCGTGATATTTTCGCGGCAGTTTTTCGTTTATAAGCACTTGACAAAACAACGGTTTTCATATAAAATAAGGTAGTTAAGAATATTTGTCTTTATTTAGACATAAATTAGGAGGAAATAATATGAT
>JAZRTL010000367.1:0-11181 GCA_045652025.1 Eubacteriales bacterium | reverse complement strand
TAAGACCGCTTGGCCTCCGACTTCTAAAGGAATTCATCTTTCCGCCAATACCCATACCGCCACCGTTTTTAGAGGTGCGCGAAAGGAACAAGGAGAAGATTACGATAAGAATAATAATTACGATTAAATAAGGCAAATACGCCGCCCACCAAGGCAAAACTGTAGGTGCTTGGTAATTGTATTCCACAAGCACGCCCTTTGCGGTTTGCTGAAGGATAAGCTCGCCCAAATCGAAGCGGAACTGCTCAACGTCTGCCAAGGGATGCATATATTCAAACGTTTTTAAATCGAGTTCTTCGGATTCGGTAGTGTTTTTAGAGATATAAAGTATATCTGTATTATCGATATAAAAACGCTTAACCTCTTCATTTTGGAACATCTGTACTACTTTACTGTATTCGATTTCCTCTTGCTTATCCGAAGCATTGAAGAACATATTTGCAACAAGTATAATTACTGCAAAGAACACAATGTATAGTAAAATTATTTTGCCCGTGCTATTTTTTTTCATAGGCGTTTTTCCACCTTTCTTTATCTATCGTATTAAAAACAACGTTTAGGTATTTTAAATTTGTACCATTTTTGGAAAACACTCTATCGGCAATGCCAACAAACGGCACATATATTATTCCCATTTCGTCCATAACGACAGGGATAATATTTCTGTATTCTTTTGGTATTTTTTTATCGATAAAAAGCTTTTTTAACGATTTATTAACACCGTGAATAGTAATCTTATCGCCAATTCTTCTATTTCGAACAAAAATACCGCCTTTTATATTATCAAACGATAATATGTTTGATATGGACAATTTGTAAATATTTTCTACATCCGCATTATTCGTTAAATTAATAGACACACGCTCATTAAAGAAATCGTTATTTCCATCGTTTAACGGTGCAGGGTCAAATTCAAGCAGGTCAGCTTCCGCGCTCTTATAAAAATCGATTCTGCCATCGTTAATTACCGCTTCATATCCGTTATACAACGGAAGAATTACACGTTTATCCGAAAGAATTGCTTTTTCTATTTCGGCAACGATAACAAAGTTAGGTGATTCGTTACAAGCGTTTAGGCATTTTTTAATAATAACCCTATCTCTTATCGGCTTTTCAAGCGTTCTTAAATCGCTATCCATTGAACCGTCAACTATATTTTCGAAGTATTCCCTATCGCTTCTATTGCAATCAATATATCTTGAAAGAGTTTCGACAACAGAAGGATTTAGCGCCTTTAAGCTTGGCAAAACATCGTTTCTTATATAATTGCGGGAATATTCGTTAGACAAATTAGTGCTATCGGTAACGTAATCTTGGTCAATAGAGGACAAAAACGCCTCGATCTCATCGCGAGTTACGTTAAGCAAAGGGCGAAGAACGCCATCCTTTAACGGTGAGATTCCCGAAGCGCCATAAGCGCCCGAACCGCGAACCAAATTAAGCAAAAGCGTTTCTGCATTATCGTTCATATTATGTGCCGTAAGGCAATAATCGACGCTTTCTTTAGCTAAAATACGTTCAAAAAAGGCATATCTGCAACGTCTTGCGGCATCCTCGAGCGATATTTTATTAACTTTTGCGAACATAGGAACGTCATCACGACCACAAAAGATTTTTACACCGAGAGTTTTGCAAAGATTTTTACAAAATGCCTCGTCGGCATCCGCCTCTTCGCCGCGAATCATATGATTAAAATGGCAAGCGGTTAAGGAAAAGCCATATTCACTTGAAATTAGTTCGGCTGCTCTTAAAAGCGCAACCGAATCTGCCCCGCCCGAAAGACAAACACACAAGGTTTTGCCCCCGAACGAGATTTCTATTGAATTAAAAAACGAACGAATTTTATTTAAAAAATCAACCTTCGTTTGATTCTGATGAGCCGTCATCTTCTATACTCATAAATTTAAAATATTTACCCACCCAAGCGAGCGGAACTGCACCGGAGCTACCGTGACGGTTTTTTGCCACGTAGCATTCGGCAGTAATATAATCGGATTGCGGTTCGGGAGATTCGCCCTGCTCCGCATCCTTTCTTTCGTAATAATCCTTACGATAAATGAACAAAACGATATCCGCGTCTTGCTCGATTGCACCGGAGTCTCTCAAATCCGAAAGCATCGGTTGGCGTTCCTTTTGACCACGTTTTTCGGTGGTTCTTGCCAACTGCGAGCAAAGGATTATAGGAATTTCAAATTCCTTTGCCATAAGCTTAATAGCACGCGTAATATTAGCAATATCCAAAACTCTGTTATCGGTAGCAACGTCGGGATGCATAAGCTGCAAATAGTCGATAACGACCAAGCCAACATTGCCCAACCTACGAAGCTTAGACTTCATTTCTGTAGGAGTTATGTTGGGGTTAGGGTCAATATAGATATTGGTTTTGGAAAGCACGCTTGCAGATTCTGCAAGCTTTGTCCAATCGTCAGGGCTCATTTTACCCGTACGCATACTCTTACTATCTATAAGCGCTTCGCTGCTTAACATTCTGGCAACGAGCTGTTCGGAAGACATTTCCAACGAGAAAACAACGATATTTTTATCGGATGATTTTGCAACGT
This sequence comes from Eubacteriales bacterium, assembly GCA_045652025.1. Classification (GTDB taxonomy): domain Bacteria; phylum Bacillota; class Clostridia; order Oscillospirales; family CAG-382; genus Coliplasma. Next base: position 8,620 of record JAZRTL010000367.1, on the reverse strand, counting down.
TGGTTGCAACGTTCATACAAAAGCTCGTTTTACCCATACCGGGACGGCCACCAACGACGATAAGGTCGCCTTTGCCCATACCAACAAGAACTCTATCGAGCTTTTCGAACTTTGTAGGAGTACCTGCAAGCAAATCGGGATTTTTTTCTAAAAGTCGCAACGTCTTAACGTAATCCGCTATTACATCGCCGATTTTATCAAGTCCATCTTTATATTTATCTTGCGAAATCGAATAAATTTCGTGTTCAGCAAAGCTGATTGCGCTGGCAACCTCGCCCTTTTCGCTATATGCCAAATCGGAAATCTTGCGCGATGCATCGATCAAAGCGCGAAGCATAGCTTTATCGCGGATGATTTTAGAATATTCCTCGATATTAGTAGCGTCCGAAGCCAAATCAACGAGCAATTTAATATACTTTGCGGCATCGCCCTCTGTATAAATGCCCATTTCGGTAAGGGTATCGATTAAGGTAACCGTATCGATTGCTCTGTTAATATTAAACATATTGCGCATAGCAGCAAAAATTTGCTTATGCTGTTCAAGATAAAAATCGCTTTCTTTAAGCGAAGCTATTTCGGCAAACTTTTCGGAATCGATAATTACCGTGCCCAAAATAGCTTGTTCCGCCTGAAGCGAAAACGGCATTGATCTAATGTTATCAATATCAGCCATTATATTACCTCAAATAATTATGCTTCTACTAAAAGCTTTAAATCGGCAACAACGCCTTGGAACAACTTAATTTTAACCGTATATTCGCCGGTGGTTTTGATGTTATCAGAAAGAGCGATAAGGCGCTTATCGATTTTAAGACCTAAATCCTTTTCGATTTTTTCGCAGATATCCTTTGCTGTTACTGCGCCATAAAGTCTTCCGTCCGAGCCGCCGGTGGTTTTGAAGATAAGCTTCTTATCGGCAAGAAAAGCTTTAGTTTCTTCTGCTTTTTTCTTTTCTTCTGCCAAGTGGAAAGCTTCGCTTTCTCTCTTATTTTCGATTTCCTTTATAGAACCTGCATCTGCGGGCTTTGCAAGCTTTCTGGGGAACAAAAAGTTTCTTGCATATCCATCGGACGTGTTAATAAGGTCGCCTTTTTTGCCTTGACCCTTTACGTCAGCAAGTAAAATTACCTTCATACTGTTTTACCTTCCTTTGAACTTTCTTTTAGATAACTGTCTATTGCATTCTCAAGCAGTTTAATCGCCTCGTCGATATCCGTTACGGCAACGCCGGATTCGTTTTTGATTGTTGCACCTGCGGATTGAAAATGTCCGCCCCCGCCCCAAACACCACACACGTTAATTACGTTAAACGTACCGTCGCTACGTGCGGAAACGCAAACATTACCGCCAAGCAGATACAAAACGAACGAAGCCATAACGCCCTCTACTTCTACCAAACGGTCAGCCGCCTTGGAAGCAAGTATTTTATTTTCGGGCGCACTTTCGGCACGCGAGCAAGCGATAGTAAACTTATCTCTAAACACATACATAGAACGCTCGATATCGGTTATCGCGGCGTATTGCTCTACGTTGGATTTAAAGAATTGCTTTGCTTTACCGGCATCGGCACCTGCGCTTTTTAAGAACATACAAGCCGAATAGGTTCTTGTACCCGTATCACGCGAGAAGAATTGTGTATCGAGCAAAATACCCGTCATAAGCACTTGCGCTTCTTCGGTTCTAAGCGAAACCAAGGGCGAAGAAAGCTCCAATATTTCGCAAACGAGCTCAGATGCGCTCGAAGCAGATGGGTCGATATTGGATTGCTTAAATACTTGAGGTCCTAACGGCTTTACGATAGCGTGGTGGTCGATAACCACTACCCTATTTGCCGCCTCGTATATTGGAACTGACGGAAATATGTCGGGGTTTGTAGCATCTGTAATAATAACCAAGGTATCCTTTTGGATTTGCTTTTGGGCAAACGAAGGATCGACAAACACGTTTTCGTATTCGGGAAAATGTGAAATTGTATTTACGATTTTAGAAACGTTTTCGTCCTCTAAATCCGCAACGATATAGAACTTCTTTTTATACGCTTGAACGAGCTTCGATATACCGATGTTGGAGGCAATCGAATCGAAATCGGGCCATTTATGCCCCATAATTATAACGTTCGAGCAGCTTTCAAGCTGATTGCAAAGCAAATCTCTGCAAAGGCGCGAACGAATTTTGGTTTGACGTTGAACCGCCTTTGTTTTACCCCCGAAATAATATTCCTCGTCTCCATTGCGAACAACGGCAATAGCGCCGCCACGTTGAAGCGCAACGCGCAAGGACGCTTGGGCGGATTCACGCTTCTCGACAAGCGTACCCTCGATAGAGGAAACACCGATAGAGATAGTTATCGGAACGATAGATTCGCCCAAAGAAGCATCAACAACCTTATCGAGAATATCAAAGCGAGAATTCATCATATCCTTGATATGCTTATTCTCGAACTGCATAACGTATTTATCGGTATCGTATTCGGTAAGAGTTGCGTTATAGCTATTTGCCCATTGAACAAGCACGTTATTAACAGCCGCGGACGCGAAACGTCTGTTTTCTTGGACTTCTTCGGTAATTTCATTAGTATTATCAACAACTATATAAGCAATTCTAACCTTGTTATCAAGAAGCTCTTGCTTAAGGCGCTTTTGAACGTCGCGAGAATACCAAACGGTGCCGAACATCTTTTGCGAAGCGGATTTTATTGGAAAAATCTTTACCTCGTAGTAAGAATTTTCGGTTTCTATCGGGATATAGTCGATATAAGTATCAAACGCAGATTCGAGATTTGAATAGGACATCTTACCATCGAACAAGCGGCTTGCACCTGACGTTAGGTGGTGTTGAGATACCTCGGGCAACGAGCCGAATTCATCGTTAGACCAAATAATTTTATTATTCTCGGTAACGATCATAATCGGAGAATCTATATCCTCGACCAAGGAAGCAACCAAATGCGACATACCTATTGAATCGAGATTGCGATGGAAATATCGTTTACCCGTTTTATGCAAAACGAACACTACCAAGGTACAAACTATACCGGCGGCAAGTGTAATTAACGCCGCGGGCTTATAGACGAACATCAACAATATCGAAATAACGTAAAGCATAATTACGCCAACGTATTCATAAATAAAATTACGAATATACTTTGTAGTCTTATTCATTGCTTCACCTCCAAATCATTTAATTATAGCATTAATTGGAAATATTGTCAATTAATCGAGCAAGGTTTGTTGATTAAGGTCGGGATCAACGTCCTCGAAAACAACACCGCTTGCGGGGAGCTTTGACTTTCTATAACGCGACTCCTTAACAAGCTTACACCTTTCGGGATCGTAAATCTCTACAGAAACAATCTTTCTTCCCTTTTTGAGCGTATATACCGCGCTACCATAAGAGGTTCGGGTTGTTTTTTCGATAATTTGACCTTCTTTAATCAACAAGGCGCGGTCATCATCCGACTTAACGAGATATTCCGCCTTACCGCTTGCAAGAAATACCGCAACGGCAGGACTTCCGCCATAGAAAGCGTTTGTAAGCTTCTTGCGGTTCGTTTTTGTTTCATAAACGTTAAGCGGGATAGAAACCGCCTTACCGTTTTCGAAGAAGATTATAATTCTGCCGTTATAATCCTTTAGGCAGATAGCAGAAACAACCTTTTCTTCATCGTTGAATTTGAGCTTTGCGGGAACGTATTCGCCCAAAGCACTCGCCTTACTGTCTTCGAAATCGTCAAGACGAGATTTATATACCTGTGCGGCAGACGTGAAGAACAAAATCTCTTCGTTATTATTTGTTACAAACCTTGTACGAAGGAAATCGTTTTCCTTGAACTTTTGAACGTCGTTACCGCGCAAGGACGCAAGAGTACACTTTTTGAAATAACCCTCGACGCTAAGGAAGCCCTCGCAAGGATATTCCGCAACTTCATCTTCTGTAGTTTCGTCCGAAATATCTTCGCGGTCGATAATATAGGTCTTTCTGGGCATACCGTATTTATTAGCAACCTCGGTAAGCTGTTTAATAATTCTTGTTTTAATTCTACGCTCGCTGGAAATAAGGAGCTTAAGCTCTTCTATTTCCTTTTCAAGCTCTTCTATTTCCTCGATACGCTTAAGAATATATTGCTTATTAAGGTTACGAAGCTTAATATCCGCAACGTATTCGGCTTGAATTTCATCGATAGAAAAGCCCTTCATTAAGTTAGGAACGACGTCTTTTTCGTTTTCTGTACCGCGAATTATTGCAATCGCTTTATCGATATCAAGCAAAATAGAGCGCAAACCAAACAACAAATGCAGCTTATCTGTCTTTTTGCCAAGGTCGAAGATAAAGGTTCTTCTTAAGCATTCAATTCTGAATGCACACCATTCCTCCAAAATTTGCTTAATGCCCATCGTTTGAGGCACACCGCCAACGAGAATATTAAAGTTACATTTGAAGTCATCCTCGAGCTTTGTAAGCTTAAAGAGCTTTTGCATTAGCTTTTCGGGGTCGGTAGCTCGCTTGAGATCAATCGCCATTTTAAAGCCGTTAATATCAATTTCGTCGCGAACGTCGGAAATATCCTTTATTTTCCCCTCTTTAACAAGCTGAATTATGCTTTCGCGTATCTTTTCGAGCGTTGTTGTATAGGGAATTTGCAAAACCTCTATACGATTTTCGGACTTATCGTAAACGTATTTAGCTCTGATTTTAAGAGAGCCCTTACCCGTTTCGTAAACCTCGCGGATTTTCGCCTTATCGTAAATGAGCAAGCCGCCGGTAGAAAAATCGGGTCCCTTTAATATCTCCATAATTTCTTCGGTGGTAATTTCTTCATTACGAAGGTATGCACAGCAAACCTCGCAAACCTCGCGAAGATTAAAGGAGCATATATCGCTCGCCATACCAACCGCTATACCCGAGTTGGGCGAAACTAATACGTTAGGAAAGCTTGTTGGAAGCACAACGGGTTCTGTTGTTGTGCTATCGTAGTTATCGACAAAATCAACCGCATCGTGATCGATACCGTTAAAGATTTCCTCGCTGAATTTAGCGAGCTTACATTCGGTATAACGGGAAGCTGCATAAGCCATATCGGAATATTGCTTACCAAAGCTTCCTTTAGATTCGATAAACGGATGTAAAAGGCATTCTTTACCCGTTGTAAGACGAACTAAGGTTTCGTATATCGCAGCATCGCCGTGGGGGTTAAGCACCATAGTTTGACCGACAACCTTGGCGCTTTTCTGTTTTGCGCCGGTTAACAAGCCCATTTTATACATCGTATAAAGCAATTTTCTATGAGCCGGCTTAAAACCGTCTATTTCGGGGATTGCACGAGAAACAATAACGCTCATCGCATAGGGCATATAGTTCGTTTCGAGAACGTCTGTTATGCTAACGTCGATAGGTTCCGCTATTATTTCCGGCTCTACAACCTTTGGTTTTCTTTTAGCCATTGTTCACCTCATTAATAATCGGCAAGGTTAAGATATTTTGCTCCGTATTTTGCAATAAAATCTTTTCTGCCAATTATATTATCACCAAGTAGAATATCGAACATTTCGTATGTTCTCGCTTCGTCCTCGGGAGAAATTCTAACAAGTTTTCTCGTTGCGGGGTTCATAGTGGTAAGACTCATCATATCTGCATCGTTTTCACCAAGACCCTTTGAACGTTGGATAGTTACCTTTTTATCGCCAAGCTTTTCAAGGATAGAAACCTTTTCCGCTTCGCTATATGCAAACATAGTATCGTTACCGCAGTTAATTTGGTAAAGAGGTGTTTCGGCAATATAAATTCTTCCCTCTTTAATTAACGAAGGTAACAAACGGTAGAACATTGTAAGAATTAGGGTTCTAATTTGGTATCCGTCCTCGTCGGCATCGGTACAGATAATAATTTTATCCCAGCGCAACGCAGACAAGTTAAAGGTAGAAACGCCCTTTGCTTTAACCTGCTTTGCTTCAACACCGCATCCGATAACCTTAATTAGATCAAGGATAATGTCGCTTTTCATAATTCTATCGAAGGATGCCTTTAAGCAGTTAAGCGTTTTACCGCGAACAGGGATAATCGCTTGGAATTCTGCGTTTCTTGCAAGCTTACAGCTTGTTAACGCCGAATCACCCTCAACAATATAAAGCTCGCAACGTTCGGGGTCGCGCAAGCGGCAACCAACGAATTTATCGACAGTATTAGTTATATCAAGAGTTGCGGTAAGCTTTTTCTTAGAAGAAATTCTTGTGCTTTCAGCAGATTCACGCGCACGCTTATTAACAAGCACCTGTGCGATGATTTTATCCGCAACCTGAGGATTTTCCGCAAAGAACACCTCGAGCGAATGCTTAAAGAAATCGGTCATCGCATCTGCGATAAACACGTTAGTAATCGCTTTTTTGGTTTGGTTTTCATAAGAAGTTTGGGTTGAGAAGGAATTAACAACCAAAACCAATGAATCCTCAATATCCGAGAACAAAACCTTTGTTTCGTTTTTATTATATTTACCGTTATTTTTTGCATATTGGTCGATCGCCCAAACGAAAGCGCTTTTTGTTGCTTTATCGGGCGAGCCGCCATATTCAAGATAAGAGGAGTTATGATAATAATCGATTAGATTTACGTTATTGGTAAAGCAAAAAGCGAAATGGATTTTAAGCTTATATTCATCTCTATCCGCGCTATCGCGGCCGATACGCTCGCTTGAAAACTCGCCTATCGGGGACAAAACCTCGCTATCGCCGACAACCTCTTTAATATAATCGATAATGCCGTTTTCGTAAAAATACTCTTCCTTTTCGAAGCTTCCGTCCTGCTTTTGCCACTTTAACGAAAGAGTTAGACCTGCGTTCGCAACGGCTTGTCTTTTAAGAACGTCGCTAAAGAACTCTTTTGGGATATTTATATCACTAAATACCTTTTTATCGCTCTTCCACTTAACAACCGTGCCCGTTTTATTTTTGGGGCATTCGGATATCATAAGCTCTGTAACGGGTTCGCCTACTTCAAAGCCGATTTGATATTTTGTACCTCTTTGGTAAGAGGTTACTTCCATGAATTCAGACGCAAACTGAGTAGCACAAGCACCCAAGCCGTTCGTACCGAGAGAATATTCATACATACCGCCTATTTCGTTATTATACTTACCGCCGGCGTATAGTTCACAATATACAAGCTCCCAGTTATAACGTTGTTCCTTTTCGTTCCAATCGAGCGGAACACCACGACCGAAATCCTCCACCTCCATAACTCTATCGTTATAGACGGTAACGTTAATTCTATTACCATATCCTTCGCGATATTCATCAACAGAGTTAGATAGAATTTCGAAAAATGAATGTTGACAACCTTCTATACCGTCGGAGCCAAAGATAACCGAGGGCTTAAGACGAACTCGGTCTGCACCCTTAAGCATAGAAATTGATTGATTTCCGTATTCTGCGGGCTTATTTGCCATAAATCCACTTCCCTTTTAAGAATTACTTAACCGAATAAAAACCAACCTTGCGGTAAACCTTGCGGAGAGTTTTTTCAGCAGTATAAGATGCTTTTTGAGCACCTTCAATTAAAATCTTATTAAGCTGTTCTTTATCGTTAATAAAGACGTTATATTTTTCTTGAATTTTGCCAAGTGCATCGGCAACGGTTTCGCCTATTGCCATCTTGAAATCGCCGTAACCCTTGCCGGCAAATTCCTTTTCAATTTCATCGTAGGTTTTTCCCGTAAAGGCGGAATAGATAGACATAAGATTATTTATGCCGTCCTTACCTTCCTCGTAACGAACCTCGGATCCGGAATCGGTAACGGCGCGCTTTATCTTTTTAATAACGGTATCTCTGTTATCGAGCAAGAAAACGCTACCGTCGCCCAAATCAGACTTACTCATCTTAGCGGTAGGATCGGACAAGGACATAATTCTTGTACCAACCTTCGGCATATAAGGTTCGGGGATTTTAAAGGTTTCGGAATATACGTTATTAAATCTATTTGCAATATCACGAGCAAGCTCAATATGCTGCTTTTGGTCGCTACCAACGGGAATTAAATCGGGCTGATACAACAAAATATCCGCAGCCATAAGAACGGGGTAAGTAAACAAGCCCGCGTTGATATTATCCGAATGTTTTGCGGATTTATCCTTAAACTGTGTCATTCTTGAAAGTTCGCCGTACATTGTATAGCAAGAAAGGACCCAAGAAAGCTCCGCATGGGCGGGAACGTGGCTTTGAAGGAACAAGGTATTGGATTCGGGATCAATACCAACCGCGAGATAAAGCGCAAGTGTTTTAAGACAGTTTTGTCTTAATTCGGCAGGAACCTGACGAACGGTAATTGCATGGAGGTCAACAACGCAAAAATAGCAATTATAATCATATTGCATAGTTGCCCAGTTGCGAAGAGCGCCCAAGTAGTTACCGATAGTTAGAGTACCCGAGGGCTGTACGCCCGAAAGTATTGTCTTTTTAATATCTTTATTTTCCATAATTAACTCCATTATAAAATATCCGCGATGCGTTTAACACCTTCGATAATTTGTTCATCCGAAGGAGTAGAATAGTTTAATCTAACCGAAGGAGAGAAGCCGCCTTGAACGGGGTTAAAGCTTGAACCCGTAACAACAGCAACCTTATTTGCGAT
>JAZRTL010000366.1:0-7003 GCA_045652025.1 Eubacteriales bacterium | reverse complement strand
GGAATCCGAAGAAATGCTCGAGGGCACCATTAAGGAAATCATTAAGAACGAAAAGGGCTATGCAGGCGTTATCGCTCTTTACGGTCCTAACAAGGTGTTCATTCCCGCATCCCAAACCGGCGTACCCAAGGGCGAAGAGCTTGATAGCTTGAGAGGCCAAAAGGTAAGCTTTAAGATCATCGACATTAACGACCAAAGAAAGAGAGCTGTCGGCTCCATTAAGGCATCTAACAGAGTTAGCCGTAAGGAAGCAGAAGCAGAATTCTATAACACCGTTAAGGTTGGCGACAAGTTCGAGGGTAGGTTCGCGCTATTATGAGCTACGGCGTGTTCGTAAACCTCGGTCCTGTTGACGGTATGCTCCACATCACCGAAATTTCTTGGGGCAGACCCAAGAAGCCCTCTGAAGTATTCGCAGAAGGCGACGTTATCACCGTATTCATTAAGGAAATCGACGTAGAAAAGAAGAGAATTTCTCTTGGCTACAAGACCGAAGCTAACGATCCTTGGTTCATTTTCCAACAGAACTATAACGTTGGCGACGTTGTTGATGCTACCGTTGTTTCCATTATGCCCTTCGGTGCATTTGCAGAGATCATTCCCGATCTCGATGGTCTTATCCACACCAGCCAAATCTCCGATAAGCCCGTTTCCAACCCCGCAAGCGTTCTTAAGGTTGGCGATAAGGTTACCGTTAAGATTACCGGCGCTGACGTAGAAAGAAGACGTCTCTCGCTTTCTATCCGTGCTCTTCTCGAAAATAGCGAAGAAGCTACCGAAGAAGCTGCAACCGAAGAAGCTGCTGAATAATTAATTACCCCCAAGAACCCATACGGGCTTCTCGGGGTCCCTAAAACAAAAAGGGTTGTGTTATTTCGCACAACCCTTTGTTATATCGGTTTGTAATTTCGAAGGAGAAAATATGAAGGAAAAATGGGTTTGGCAGGACGTTTTGTTCTTCCTTATCGCGCTGGCGTTCTTTGTCGGTGTAGGCGCGTTGCTTAACTATTGCGCTTATAGGGCTTGGGGCGATAGCTTGGAGGATATGATTCTCGCAAAGCAATATCTAATTAAAGCCGCTATGATAGGCGCGTATGCGATGTTGCTTTACTTGGTGGCTTGGTATTTTGTAAGGATAAGGGTTTTGCGGTTTAACGAAAAGGGCGTTTATTTTTACGGCTTGCTTGGGTTAAGGTGCTTTTGTGCTTGGTCGGATATCGAGCGCGTTGAGCGTTTTAGAGCCGTAAGGGCATACAAAGACAACGACAGATGTCGCCTTCCCGATTTTATCGCCGTTTATACAAAGGACCATTTTGTCCGTCCCGTGCTCGATTCGCAGTTGAAAATAAAAAATCTCGACCGTAACGGCTGGAGGTACAAAATAAATAAGGACGATAGCGAGATAGCAATAATAATCGGTATCGATACCTTAAGCGAAGCAAATTTTGTAAAGTATTTGGCTCATTACCGCCCCGATATTGAAATAACCTACGACGTAAGTATGCTCTCGGAGCTATAAAACGAAATTAATCGCAACCCCAAAAACGATATAACGAACCGCTCTGCTTTTTAAATGATAATCAGAGCGGTTTTTTCTTGCTTTTTTAACCGAAAGAACATATAATATATATAATAATGAAAATAGGAGTGCTTTATGAATAGGAAATTTGTGTTTGTAGAAGGCGAAACCCCGTGCTTCCAAAGCCGTCTTTTTAATAAATATGGGATAAAGCACGCCTTTTTTACAAGATTGGGCGGGGTTAGCGAGGGTTGCTTTTCTTCGCTTAATTTTGCCGAGGGTGTCGGCGAGGTTAAGGATAGCACCGAAAACGTTTTGGAAAACTATAATATTGCGGCTTCGTTTTTCGGGCTCGAAAAGGGCGACGTTTGCCGTACCTACCAAGAGCATACCGCGTTGGTGGAATATGCCGACGAATCTAAACGCGGGGTTGGAATTACAAAGCCGAAGTTTGATTACGGCGTTGACGGCTTGGTTACTGCCGAAAAGGATTTACTTCTTTCGGTCAGAACCGCCGATTGTGTTCCGATATTGCTTTGTGATAAGGAAAACAAAATCTGTGCCGCCGTCCATGCGGGCTGGCGCGGAACGGTTGGCGGTATAGCAAAAAACGCGGTGGATTTAATGGTCGAAAAAGGCGCAAAGAGAAAGAATATTCTTGCGGCTATCGGCCCGTGTATTTGCGAATGCTGCTACGAGGTTGATATTGACTTGTTTTTTGAATTTGTGCTTACGTCTAGCAAATACGGCCGCTTTTTCAAGCGCGGCGAGCTAAAGCATCATCTCGATTTAATTGCCGCGAACCGTTATATTCTTAAGCAAGCGGGACTTAAATCAAGACATATCGTTTCGTTGGACCTTTGCACCAAATGCAACGAAGAGCTTTTCTTCTCGCACCGCAAAAGCGGTACAAGCCGCGGAACGCTTGGCGCGTTTATCTGTGTTTAGAGGTATAAAATGATAAAGATATTTCATTGTGCAGACATACATTTAGATTCACCCTTTTCGCTGTTTTCGCCAAGAGAATCCGAAAAGCGCCGTAACGAATTGCGCGCGGCGTTCACCTCGGCGCTTCTTTTCGCAAAGGAAATAAAGGCGGATATCTTTTTAATAAGCGGCGACCTTTTCGATAGCGAATACGTTACGGGCGACACTCGCGACCTTCTAATTCGCGAGTTTTCAAAGGCAGGCGATATGCAATTTTTCATCGCACCCGGTAACCACGACCCTCTAACCGTCGGTTCGCCCTATAAAACTGCGGAGTTCCCCAAAAACGTACATATTTTCGGTGCCGAGCGCGAATGCGTTCACCTAAATAATTTGGGTGTTGACGTTTACGGCTTCGGCTATAACCAAAAAAACTGTCTTTCCTGCCCCGTCGCGGGCTGGAACGGGCTCGATAAGGAAAAAATAAATATTTTGGTTTGCCATGGCGATATGAGCGCCAAAAGCTCTGTAACAGGCCCTATCACAAAGGCGGATATCGCGGCTTCGGGGTTCGATTATATCGCGCTCGGACATATACATAAATGCTCCGGTCTCTTGCAGGAAAACGGCGTTTTCTATGCCTACCCCGGTTGTATCGAGGGGCGTGGGTTCGATGAGCAGGGCTATAAGGGTGCGCTCTACGGCGTTATCGAAAAGGGTAACGTTAAAATGCAATTCAAGCGCTTTTCAAAATCCCGTTACGAATCGACCGAGGTGGATATTTCCTCTGCAACGGATAAAATGCACGCGCTCGATATAATTCGCAATTCTATCCGCCCCTATGCCGAGGATACGGCGCTAAGGTTAACCTTGGTCGGAGAATCGGAAAACAGCTTTTTAATTCTCCCTGCCGAAATCGGAAGGGGATATGAATATCCGTATTATATCGAAATTATAGATAAAACTACCCTAAAACCAAATTTAAGCGAGCTTGAACGAAGCAACACTCTAAAGGGCGTTTTCTGCCGTACCGTGCTCGAGAAAATGGAGGGCTGCGAAAAGGATAGCGAGGAATATAAAATTCTTTCGCTTGCGCTTAAATACGGTATTTCCGCGCTCGAGGATAGGGCGGTTACCGATTATTCCGGAGGTGGCAAGAAATGAACGTAAGTATCGAAAAAATCGAAATTGCTTCCTTTGGTAAACTAAAAAATGCAATAGTTAATATCGAAAGCGGTGTTAATATAATGTCGCTCCCCAACGAAAGCGGAAAATCGACCCTTGCCGCCTTTATAAAGTTTGTGTTATACGGCTTTGCGGGCGCGCGTAAGCAAACGCTTTCGGAAAACGAAAGGGAGCTTTATACCCCTTGGGACAACGGTGTTTCGGAGGGTAGGATTTTTATTACCGCAGATGACGAAAAATACGTTGTCTACCGTAAATGCGCCCCCTCGGGCAAGGAGGAATGCGAAATAACTCTCCGCGCTACCGCAAGGCCCGCTTTTTCGGGCGAGGTTCCGGGGGAGGTGTTTTTTGGTGTCGGCGAGGATATTTTTACCCGAACCCTGTTCTTCCGCCAGCTAACCTTGCCCCAAACGCGCGATGACGTTTTGGCGGATAGACTTCGCGATATTGCAATAAGCGCCGACGAGCAGGTTAGCACAAACCGCGCGATAAAACGGCTTAGCGAGGCAAAAAACGAGCTTAAGGGGAAAATGGGTAACGGAATTATCCCAAACCTTGAGCGCGAGCGCGATTTAATCTCCGAGCAAATTGCCGATTCCGCAACCGATAGAGACAAATCCGAAAAATTAAGAGTCGAGGTTGCAAAAAGAACAGAGCTTTTAAATACTGCTCAAAAAAAGCTAAATAAGGCGCGTGCCGAACGGCTTAATATAACAAAATACGAAGCGCTTTTAAAGCTTCAACGAATTAATCGCCTAAGCGTAGAGGAAAGGTTAGCGCGTGAGGATTACGAGCAAGCGTCCTACGGCTTAAAGCAACAAGCCGATGGCGGCGCGTTTGGCGAGCTTTCCGCAAAGCAAGCCGAATTGGTTGCCGAAAAGCGTAATTGCGAAAATCTAAAGGTTATTCTCGCTTCCCAAAGCGCAGAATTAGAATCGATAAAGAACGAAAACCCCTTAACCGCCGAAACGGCAAAGCAAGCAAGGATAGTTATAAAGCGTAGCGCAAAGAACTCCAAATTGTTGTTCGCCCTTGGCGCCGTGCTTGCTGTCGTAGGGCTTTTGGTCTATTTTGCCGTGCCTACCCCCGCGGGATTTATCGGGGTTGCGCTCGGCTTGGTGTTGGGTGCTGTCGGCGCGGTTGTTTTTGGTAAACCCGCCACCTTGGCGAAAAGCTTTGGCTTAAACGGCGAAAAGGAGCTTAGAAGCGCTGTCGAGAGCTTCCCAAATACCGAAGCTCGTCTTAAAGAATGTAACGCGCGCCTTTTAAACCTTCGCGAGCAATATGATGAATCCCGTTTGCGTTGCTTGGAGCTAAAGAAATCCTTGGACGAATTAATTGCAAAATACGCCGATTTCGGCGAAGACGAGGATTATTCCGCAAAAATAGAAAATATCCTTTCACGCTCTGCCGCAAGTGGCGAAAAGCTTGCAATCTGGCGCGCAAAAAAACAGGAATACGAAAGCTTTTCTGCCGATGAAAATATAGAGGAATTAACCGATTTCGCCCGTGGCGCGACCGAGCCGGAGCGCGAAAAGTCGGTTGTGGACAGAGAAATCGCCTTCTATTCCAACCAAGCGGCGCAATTAGAGGAGCTTAACCATAAGGACGAGCTTGAAATTGCAACGCTCGAGGGCCGTTGCGGCGACCTTGCGGTTTTGGTTGGCAAGCGCGATTCGATAGAGAATAGCTTAACCGATTTAACGCTAAAGCATAAGGCGTATGAAGCGGCAATAGCGCTAATTAACGAATCCGGCGATTATATGAAAAGTATGGTCGCACCGCGTATCGCCTCGCGCGCGGATGAATATTTTAATATCGCAACCGGCGGAAAATATAACGGCTTGGAGGTCGATACCCGAATGATGATGAGCTTTGGGGAGGACTTTAAAAAGAGCTGTGAATTTCTTTCGGCAGGCACCCGCGACAGCGCGTATCTTTCGCTTCGCTTATCTCTTGCGGATATGCTTTTCGGCGGTAACGGCGTGCCGATTATTCTTGACGATGCTTTTGGCAGAATAGACGATAACCGCCTTCGTATGATGGCGGCGGCAATAGCCGAATCGGCAAAAAAGCACCAAATAATTATTCTAACCCATGGCGATAGAGAACGCTTAGCTTTTGCGGATATCGGTAAGGATTGCTCCGAAATAACAATTAGAACTATATGAAAGGAAGGCAAATATGGCGGTTAAATTAACGCTTACAACCCCCGTAAAATATATAAAGGGTATCGGCGAAGCGCGCGCTTCGGCGTTCGAGCGCCTTGGCGTTAATACCGTCGCCGACCTTCTAAGCTTTTACCCCCGCGCCTATGAGGAGCGCGGCAGAGTACTCGAAATACAAAGTGCAATGGACGGCGAGCTTTGCTCGGTCGAGGTAACCGTGCGCGAAACGAGCGCGCCGAAGATAATAAGGAAAAACCTTAGCGTTTTCCGCTCTATCGTTTGTGATGATAGCGGAAGTATGGAGCTTGTGTTTTTTAATATGCCCTTCGTTGCAAAATCGCTTACAAAGGGCAAAAGATTTCGCGTTTACGGAAGAATGCGTATCGGTCTATACGGTAGGGAAATGGTATCGCCTAAATTAGAGCCGATTTCCGCGGGCAAAGCGTTGCCCTATTACGTTCCGATTTACCGAATTGCAACACCGCTTACCCAAAAGGCAATCTATTCCGCCGTTTCGGAGGTGTTGCCTCTTTGCGAATGCTTTTCGGAGCTGTTGCCCGAACGAATAATTAGCCAATACGGTCTAATGTCCCGCGCTCTTGCAATAAAAACGCTCCACCGCCCGACCGACGTCAACTCTCTCGCTGCGGCAAGAAGGACGGTTGCCTTTTCGGAAATTATCGTTTTCCGCCTTGCGCTTTCCTCGATGCGAAGTAAGGGCAGTACCGAAAGCGCAGTTCCGCTTTCGCTTAAAAATTGCGGGGTAAAGGGCTTTTTCGAAAAGCTCCCGTTCGAGCTTACGAACGCCCAAAAGAACGCGGTTAAAGAGATTTTTGCGGATATGTCGTCCGAAAAGCCGATGGCGCGCCTCTTGCAAGGCGACGTTGGCAGCGGTAAGACCGCCGTTGCGGCTGCCGCAATATATCTTTGTGTTAAAAACGGCTATCAGGCGTGCCTTATGGCACCTACGGAGATTTTGGCAACCCAGCATAAAAAAACTATGGATAGGTTTTTAGCCCCGTTTGGTATAAAAACCGAGCTTTTGGTTTCGGGTATGCCCGCTTCCGAAAAGAAGCGTATCCGCGCCGCCATTGCCGATGGAAGCGTTCAGGTTGCGGTTGGAACCCATGCGCTCATTACCGACGATACGGTGCTTAAAAATTGCGCGCTTGCGGTTGTTGACGAGCAACACCGTTTCGGTGTG
>JAZRTL010000365.1:0-2756 GCA_045652025.1 Eubacteriales bacterium | reverse complement strand
CCTAACGAAAAGGTTGCCTTTGAGGTTGCCTTTGGTGCATCCTTTGGCGGCGCAAGGTCGTTTTGCGCTATGAAGCACGTTGGTCTTAACGTTGCGGCAGACCCGCTTTATACCGCTTCCTATATCGGCGTAAACGGCGGTATGGTTTGTGCCGTTGCCGATGACCCCGGTATGCATTCCTCCCAAAACGAGCAGGATTCCCGCCACCATGCTATCGCGTCCAAGGTTCCAATGCTCGAGCCGTCGGATAGCCAAGAATGTCTTGATTTTACCAAAATCGCTTATGACCTTTCCGAAAGGTTCGATACCCCCTTCCTTTTAAGACTTTCTACAAGAATTTCCCATTCCCGCTCGCTCGTAACGCTTTCGGGCAGAAAGGAAGTTGAGCTTAAGGATTATAAGCGCGACGTGATGAAGAACGTTATGATGCCCGCTATGGCGCGCAAGGCGCACGCCAAGGTAGAGGAGCGCAACGGCTTGCTTACAAATTGGGCAGATACCGAGGCGTTCGATTTGGGCGTTAATAAATTCGATATGAATTCCGACGAAATCGGCGTTATCTGCGCGGGCTCGACCTACGTTTACGCGCGCGAGGCGCTTGGCGAAAAGGCAAGCTATCTAAAGCTTGGTATCGTTAACCCGCTTCCCGTCGAGGCAATTAAGGAATTCGCTAAAAAGGTTAAAAAGCTTTACGTTATCGAAGAGCTTGACGATATTATCGAAACCCATTGTATTAAGATTGGCGTTAAGGTTATCGGCAGAGAGGTCTTCTCTCCGATGGGCGAATATAACCAATCGATTATTGCAAAGAATATTTTGGGCGAGGAAAAGGAAAGCATCTCGCTCGGTTGCGAGCTTCCTGCACGTCCTCCCGTGCTTTGTCCCGGTTGCCCCCACCGCGGATTGTATTATGCGCTTAAGGGTCTTAACCTTTACGTTAGCGGCGATATTGGCTGTTACACTCTCGGCGCGCAAGCTCCGCTTGCAATGATGGATACCTGTGTTTGTATGGGTGCTTCGGTTTCGGCGCTCCACGGCTATAATACTGCTCGCGGTACCGATGCAGCTAAAAAGAGCATTGCCGTTATCGGCGATTCTACCTTTATCCATTCGGGTATTACAGGTCTTATCGATATAGTTTATAACAAGGGTATTTCTACCGTTATCGTGCTCGATAACTCTATAACCGGTATGACGGGCCACCAAAATAACCCCCTTAACGGTAAAACCATTAAGGGCGACCCGACTACCGCGGTAAATCTCGAAGCACTTGCAAAGGCGATAGGTATTAACCGTGTTCGCGTTGTCGACCCCTTTAACATCGCCGAAACCAAGGCGGTTGTTTCGGAGGAGCTTTTGGCAGAGGAGCCCTCGCTCGTTATCTCGCGCCGTCCTTGCGCGCTTTTAAAGAGCGTTAAGCACGAGCCCGCGTTGGTCGTCGATAGCGATAAATGCGTTGGCTGTAAGATGTGCTTAAAGGTTGGCTGTCCCGCAATTTCCCAAAAAACCGATACAAACGGCAAGCCGAAGGCGGTTATCGACCCGAACCAATGCCTTGGCTGCGGAGTTTGCTCCGAAAGCTGCCGCTTGGGCGCAATTAAGAAGGCATAAGGAGGATTCGACCGATGAAATCAATAAATATTCTTATCGTTGGCGTTGGCGGTCAGGGTACGCTCCTTGCCAGCAAGCTTATGGGTAAAATTTTTATAGACGGCGGTTTGGACGTTAAGGTTAGCGAGGTTCACGGTATGAGCCAACGCGGCGGTAGCGTTGTTACCTACGTTCGCGCGGGCGAAAAGGTTTATTCTCCCGTTATCGATAAGGGCGAAGCAGACCTTATGATTTCCTTCGAGGCGCTCGAAAGCGCGCGTTGGTTGCCTTATCTTAAAACCAACGGAACAATAATCTCCAACACCGCACAAATCGACCCGATGCCCGTTATTATGGGCAACGCGACCTATCCTGAAGCAGTTCTTAAACAGCTTTCGGATTTGGGCGTTAACGTTATTTCTGCCGATGCGCTCGCTCTTGCAACAAGCGCAGGTAGCGCCAAGGCGGTAAATATCGTGTTGCTTGGTATGGCGGCAAAGGTTTTGGGCTTGGATTATAACGCTTGTATCGAAGCAATCCGTTCCACCGTTCCCGCAAAGACTATCGAAGTTAACGAAAAGGCCTTCGAGCTTGGCTTTAATCTTTAGAGTGAGTCAAGTAAATACGAACCACCTAAAAGGAATAAATGCTATGTATATTAAACAGCTTTCGGTTTTTGTTGAAAATAAATCCGGCAGATTGGCGGATATTACATCTATTATCGCAAAGGCGGGTGTGGATATTCGCGCACTTTCTATTGCCGATACTACCGATTTCGGTATCCTTCGTCTTATCGTAAATAAGCCCGTCGAGGCAGAAAAGGCGCTTAGAGATGCAGGTCTTACGGTTTCCTTAACCAACGTTATCGCCGTCGGTATTCCCGACAGACCCGGCGGAATTGCCGATACCCTTTCGGCTATCGCCGATAAAAACGTCGGTGTGGAATATATGTATGAATACGTTGCCCGCAATTCCGACCACGCCTATTTCGTTATGCGCGTTGCCGATAACGAAAAGGCGGTTAACGCCCTTTTGGAAAAGGGCTGCGAGCTTCTTAGCGAAAGCGCGGTAGCAAAGCTTTAACCCCCGCGGATTGAAAACCAAATAATCACCCCAAGACGCCTTGCGGCCTCTTGGGGACCCCATAATCACCCCAAAAAGTCTTC
>JAZRTL010000364.1:0-4711 GCA_045652025.1 Eubacteriales bacterium | reverse complement strand
AAACAAAACCTTTTTACAACAATTTTTTTACAACTGTCTAACATTTTATATAAATTTATCCCGTCGGTAATAGAAAGGGCGAAAATCGAATAAGTATTTATTAAAAACCCAAAGGAGAAGGTTATGAAAAAACTAATTTGTTGTCTGTTGGCATTTTCTTTTGTTTTTGCCCCCGTTACCGTAAGCGCGACCGAAACCGAACCGATCTATCCTTATGATATTCCGACCGGAAGCTTTTGGTTCGAGCCCGCAAGCGCGGAATATATCGACAATGGCGATGCAAAATCGCTTTTGCTAATGGAATATTCAACGGGCAAGGTGTTGTATTCCAAAAACGAGCTCGAGCATCTTCCTATCGCTTCGGTTACAAAGGTAATAAGCACCCTTTTGGTAATGGAGGCAATCGACGCGGGTAAGATTGGACTTGACGATATGGTAATCGTTTCGGAATACGCCGCGGGTATGGGCGGCTCGCAGGTGTTCTTAAAGGCGGGTGAGGAGATGTCGGTTAACGATTTGCTAAAATCCTTGGTTGTCGTTTCGGCAAACGATGCAACCGTCGCGCTTGGGGAATACCTTTGCGGGAGCGAGGCGGCTTTTGTTCAAGCAATGAACGAGCGGGCGCGTGAGCTCGGTTGCGAAAACAGCAATTTCGTTAACACAAACGGGCTTCCCGCCGAAAACCATTATTCCTGTGCGCTCGACGTTGCAATTATAACCCGAGAGCTTTTAAAGCACGAAAAAATCTTCGATTACACAAAAATATGGATGGACACCATTCGCAACGGAAGCTTTGGGCTTTCGAACACAAACAAATTAATTAGATATTATAAAGGCGCAACGGGGATGAAGACGGGGTTCACCGACGAGGCGAAATATTGCCTTTCTGCAACGGCGGAGCGGGACGGGATGCAGTTAATCGCCGTGGTGCTCGGTGCAAGCACAAGCGACGTTCGATTTGCCTCGGCAAAGGGGATGCTCGATTACGGCTTTGCCAACTATTCGGTTGTAACGCCCGAAACACCTTTTCTTCAACCTATCAAGGTTCAAAAAGGGGTGAGCAACGCTGCAAGGTTGCGCTCGGACGGTTGCTCGGTGCTTATCGAAAAGAGCGAAAAGGGCGAAATTGAACCGAAAATAACGGTAGCGGAAAGTATCGCCGCCCCCGTGCGCGAGGGTGATGAGGTTGGCTATATCGGCTATTACGTAAACGGAAAAGAGGTCGCCCGCGCAACCGTTACGGTTGCCGAAAATATCGAATCTGTTTCCTATCTGAGCGTGTTGCTGGAGCTGTTGAATAAGTTGCTTTTTAAATAAAACCAAAAACAAAAAAGGTCTCGAAAAGAGACCTTTTTGTGTTTAAGCGTTTTAATTATGCAGCGTAAACTTCGATTTCGTTGCAGAACATGAATACGCCGGAATCGGGAGTGATGGTGTATTCAAGCTTAACGTATTGACCGTTAACACCTGCAAGACCAAGTTCAGCCCAAGCGGTTTCTGCGCCGCTGGTAGCATCCCAAACGAGAGAACCAACTTCGGTGAAGGTGGTGTTGTCAGCAGAGATGTATGCCTTGATGGAAGCGGGAGGGCAGATACCGTCAGCGGTAACGTTAACGATGTTAGTGGTGATACCGGTGATGTTCATAGCTTCGCCGAGGTCAACGATAACGGTAGCAACGCCATCGATGATGTTAGCTTGACCGTCGTCGTCGGTGGAGGGGCAGAATGCGCTCCATTGGTTGTCGTAGGACTTAACTTCGGAAGCAACGCCGTCGGTGAGAGAAGCGCTGTAGTTAGCAGGCCATTCGCTCTGGGTGTCGATGTAGCCATCGCCGCCAACAACGGTGTATTCCTTACCAACGGAAACAACTTCGCCGGTAATTTCTACGGGTTCAGAGGGAACAACAACTTCGCTGGATTCTTCTTCGGAAGCTTCTTCGGATGCTTCTTCGGATGCTTCTTCGGAAACTGCTTCGGATGCTTCTTCAGATGCTTCTTCGGATACAGCAGCGCTGGATTCTGCAGCGGGCTTGCTGGAGGTAGCAGCGGTGCTGCTGGTTTCGGTGGTGTCGTTGCCACATGCTGCAAGAACTGCGCAGGTGAGAACGAGAATGAGAGCAAGTACAAGTGATAACTTCTTCATTGTAAAATTCTCCTTTGTTAAAATTAGCTGTATTTGCTGCGTTTATTATACACAATGCAGTCCAATCTGTCAAGCATTTTTTAAATATAAACTTTTCGGACTTGCGCTAAAAACCTCTACTAAAAAAATATATTAACGCGCTTGCGAAAAAGTTAATTATATAGACATAAATATTTTGAAGAAGTTAATAAAAGTTTTGTAAAATCTATTGAAATTTTGTGGACTTCGGTGTATAATTACAAAATGGTGATATATTGTGGTAAAAGAAACTATTAAAATTGCATTGGACGGGCCCTCCGGCTCGGGCAAAAGCACTCTTGCAAAAAATCTTGCAAAGCGATATGGGTTCGTTTATATCGATACCGGCGCTTTGTATCGCACAATCGGCCTTTTCGTTTCCGAACGCGGCGTAGCTTCGGATGACGTTGGCGCTATCGTTGCGCTCCTTCCCGAAATTCATATCGAGATGCGTCTTGAGCAGGGCGGCAACGCCGTTTATCTCGACGGTAAGCGCATTGGCGAGGAAATTAGAACCCCCTTGTGTTCTAAATATGCGTCCGACGTTTCTAAAATTCCCGAGGTTCGCGCCTTCCTGCTCGAAACTCAACGTAGTATCGCGCGCGAAAATAACGTTATTATGGACGGCCGCGATATTGGCACGGTTATCCTTCCTACCGCTCAGGTAAAGCTTTTCGTTACCGCCTCGCCGGAGGCGAGAGCTAATCGCCGTTATGCCGAGCTTTTGGCACGCGGGGTTGAAACCACTTACGAAGAGGTTTTGTCCGAG
This sequence comes from Eubacteriales bacterium, assembly GCA_045652025.1. Classification (GTDB taxonomy): domain Bacteria; phylum Bacillota; class Clostridia; order Oscillospirales; family CAG-382; genus Coliplasma. The sequence goes on along the minus strand of JAZRTL010000364.1, from coordinate 1,781 downwards.
ATGAAATGGCGCGACGCTAACGATAGCGGAAGGGATATTGCACCTTGTGTTCCCGCCGAGGATGCGGTTTTGTTCGATAATTCGGGCTTGAATATCGAGGAAACCGTTGATGCCGCGGCAAAAATAATAGATGGGATACTTAATAAATGACAGGATACAGAATCATCCGTTTTATCGTTAAGATATATTCAAAGCTGTTTTATCGGCTTGAGGTTATCGGTAACGAAAACGAGCTTCGCGAGGGCGGCTGCATCGTTGTTGCAAACCATTCCTCATTTATGGACCCTATCGCCGTTGCGGCGGCTTTGGAGCGTAGCGTTTGCTTTATGGCAAAAAGCGATTTAGAGCGCTTTGGGCTTATTAGATGGGTGTTTAAGGTTTGTAACGTTATCCCCGTTCGCAGAGGTGAATCGGATATGGCGGCGCTACGTAAAAGCTTCGATATCGTTAAGGAAGGCAACGTGATGGGCATCTTCCCCCAAGGAACGCGCATCCCTTGCGAAAGTCCGGACGTAGAAACCGCGCTTGCAGGTGTCGGTCTTATCGCTATGAAGACCAAAGCACCTATCCTTCCGGTTGCTATCTGCTACGGCAAGCGTAACAAAAAGCCCACCTTCTTCCGCAAAATTCGCGTTGCAATAGGCAAGCCGATCTACTTCGAGGAATATTCCGAGCGTGATGGCGAACGACTTGGCTCGCACGAGATGGCAAAATACGCCTTCTCCAAGGTTTGCGCCGAATTTGCAGAGCATAATTATGACTGAAATCAGAATTTCCGAATACAGCGGCTTTTGCTTTGGTGTTAAGCGTGCTGTTGATATGATAAACGAAAGCATCGAAAATTCGGGTTCAAGCATCTATTGCTTGGGCGAGCTTATCCATAACCGTATTTTTAACCAAACCCTGCGCGACCGCGGCGTTAGGTTCATTACTGCGGACGAGCTTGGCGAGGTTCCCGCCGATGCGCTGGTCTTTTTGCGTGCCCACGGCACAACCAAGCAAATTTTTAATACACTTAACCAAAAGGGCATCAAATACGTCGATGCTACCTGCCCGTACGTATCTAAAATACATAAAATCGTTGCTCTTCAACCAAAGGAAACGAAGGTTATCCTTATCGGCGATGCACGTCATCCCGAGGTTGAGGGGATAATGAGCTGGGCGAACGGCGTTGGCGTTGTATATGCCGATAAGAACGAAATTGATATGGCTCACGGCGATGGCTTTAAAAGCGATGAGCCGTGCATATTAGCAGTTCAAACCACCTATTCCGGTACCGAATGGATAAGGTGCCGCGAACGGATAAAGGAGCTTTATCCCAACGTTAAGGTTTACGAAACGATTTGCAGCGTTACCGAAAACCGTCAACGTGCGATAAAGGAGCTTGCCGAGGATAGCGATTTAACCGTTGTCGTTGGCGGGCGAAACAGCTCCAATACGGCAAAACTTTTTGCCATAGCGAGTAAGGCGTGCGCCAATTCGTTTATGATCGAATCCGCAACCGAGCTCGAAGCGCATACGGACGTTATCCGCAGCGCAAATAAAATTGCAATAGCCGCCGGTGCATCGACACCGAGCGGGATAATACAGGAGGTATATAACAAGATGGCAAACATCGCAAATGAGGAACTCAGCTTTGCCGAGATGCTCGAACAATCATTCAAAACTTTAAATACAGGGGATAGGGTTACTGGAATAGTATTGGCTGTTAATCCTACCGAGATCAAGGTTGATCTTGGTACGAAGCACACCGGTATTCTTCCTTACGACGAGGTAACTGC
>JAZRTL010000363.1:0-3406 GCA_045652025.1 Eubacteriales bacterium | reverse complement strand
CCACATAAGGTCGTTTATCCTTGCGATTCGGGTTAAATCCCTAAACGAATCGCCCGTGAACTTTTCCATATCCTCTTTATCGTTACAGGTCATAAGCGTAACGGCAATACAATGGGTTAGCTGGGAAAGGAAGCCGATCATCTCGTCGTGCTCCTTTGGCGAAAGCGTTGCCACGTTCGAAAAGCCAAGCAACCGCCCAAGCTCCATACAGGTGCTAACCGCCTCGGGACTGTTCCTTTCGGTTGGGGTTACGATATAGTTCGCGCCGATAAACATTTTTTCGGTGCTGTTCTCAACGCCCGAAACCTCGCGGCCTGCCATAGGGTGCGCCGCAATAAATTCGAGGTCGGGTCGAAGCATTTGTTGTATTTCGTTAACAATACCCTGCTTAACACCGGTTACGTCGGTTATAAGCGCACCGCTTTTTAGAAGCGATTGGTTTTTGCTAATCCATTCCACAAAGGTTTTCGGATAGAGCGCAAAAATCACAAGGTCGGCTTTGCTAATAATTTCGGCGTTGATTTCCGCCGCGCCCTCGTCGATAATCCCCTCTGCGAGAGCATAATCGATAGAGCCCTGATCGAGCGTTATCGCGCCGATATGAAAGCCAAACCGCTTTAGCGCTCTTGCATAGCTACCGCCCAAAAGGCCAAGCCCAACAATTAATATATTTTTACTAACGTCAACTATCATTTTATTTCTACCTCTGCGCCGAGCCGCTTTATATCCCCAAAAAAGTCGGGGTAGCTCTTTTTAACCGCTTCGATACCCTCTATTTCCCCGCCGATTTGGGAAAGAATTACCGACAGCGTCATAACGATACGGTGGTCGTTATGGCCAAAAAGCGTTTCCTCGCTAAATTTAAGCTCTTGCTTTGGAACGGTAATTGTATTTTCGCCGAACAAAAGTCCGGCTCCAAGCTTTTTAAGCTCTTGGTGCATTGCTTGTCCACGGTCGCTTTCCTTTGCTTTTAAACGGTCGGTGCCTTTAAAGGTTGCGCCGTTTTTTAGCGCGGCAAGCCCAAACAAAATCGGGCCTAAATCGGGGCAATTTGAAATATCAAGCGTTGGCGTTCCGTTAGAGATACGGTTAAAATATTCGCGGTAAACCTTATCGCCTTGAAGACTTTCTTGGTTTAAATTGCCTATCTTAACGTCCGAGCCGAGCATATTAAACGCGTCTAAAAAGGCGGCGTTGGAATAATCGCCCTCGATTTTACCGCAATAGGAATTCAACTCGGATTGCTTTATGTCTATTTTATATTCCCCGCTAAACCCAACGCGTGCGCCAAAGGATTTTAGCGCAGAAAGAGTTAAATCGACGTAGGAGCGGCTCTCGAACGGGGGTATAATCTCGATACTTGAATTCCCGCCCAAATAAACGAGCGCGAAAATAAGACCGGTTATAAATTGGCTGCTTATATCGCCCCTTACCTTATATTCGCCCGCACGTAGCGAACCGCAAGCCGTTACCGAGCTTTTTGTTTTTTCGAACAAAAAACCGTTGTCCTTGCAAATTTGCTCGTAAACGTCGAGCGGGCGCGATAAAAGTCGCTCGCTTCCGCAAAGCGTTACCTTTTTGCCGAGGCATAAGGCAAGCGGGATAAAAAACCTTAGCGTGCTTCCGCTTTCTCTACATTCCAAAATAGGATTTTCTGCCCGCATAAAATCCGAAGGTTCTATGGTTACAACGTCGCTTTCGGTTATAACCCTCGCACCGAGCGCGGTAAGACAATCGATACTCGCAAGAATATCCTCGCTATAATCAACGCCCTTAAGAACACACCTCTTTCCCGAAAGCGCCGAACCGATAAGATATCTGTGCGCCATACTTTTAGAGGGCGGTGCTTCTATATTACCGCACAAGCGGCAGGGCTTAAAAATGGCTTTCATATTACTTTTCCTCGGTTAAAAAATCTATCGCCTCTAAATATCCGTCGGTTCCCTTGCCCATTATGGTTTTTACACAAGCAAGGCGAACGTAGCTTATTTGGCGAAAATCCTCGCGCTCTTCTACCTTTGAAATATGCACCTCTACCGTGGGGATATTAACCGATTTAACCGCATCGAGAATTGCAATGCTCGTATGGGTATATGCACCGGGGTTAATAACAATACCGTCTGCATTTTGGTAAGCCGATTGGATTTTATCAACAAGGTCGCCCTCGTGGTTGGATTGGAAAATTTCCACCTCAATCGCCTTTTTATCGCAATGGCCTTTTATTTTATCTACAAGGTCGGAATAGGTTTCTTTTCCGTAATGGTCCGGCTCTCTAATTCCGAGCATATTTAAATTCGGTCCGTTAATAACAAAAATTTTCAAAACATCTGCTCCGTTCGTTTTGTTAAAATATATTCCGCTTCCTCGCTCGCGCTTTCCATATCGGGAACAACGAAATCCGCAGTCGAAAGATAAACATCAATTCTTTCGTTATAAAGCGCGTTTATCTTTTCCACCGTATCGGAAAGCGGACTGCTTTCGGTTGCGGCAAGGCGAGACGGACTTGCATTAATAAAAAATATTTTTCCGTTTCGCTTTAGCCGATTTATATTTTGCTTTCTTAAAATCGCACCGCCACCCGTAGAGATAATGCGGGAGGATTTAGAGGAAGCATTAGCAATCACTTCGCTTTCCAAATCGCGAAAATACGCCTCTCCTTTGGTTGTTATTAGCTCCTTTATAGAGCAACCGCAACGCTTTTCTATTTCGGCATCGGTATCGATAAGCTCAAAGCCATCTATATTTAAAAGCTTGCCGACGGTGCTTTTACCGCTACCGGGCATTCCCGTTAGGACGATATTTTGCTTTGAGGAAAGTAGCTTTAAAAACAGTTCTTCGGCTTTTGCGGGCTCGATTTTTTTATCCAAAAACCGCTCTACCGCAAAAACAGCTTGCATAAAGAGCATATAAAGACCGCCCTCGGCATTTATACCCCTTTCCCGCGCGGACAAAACCAAATTCGTGCAAAGCGGGTTATAAACTACATCGACAACACCCGAAAGTTTTTTAAACGGGGCTATATCTATTGGGCTTTCCTCTACCGCAGGGTACATTCCCGCAGGGGTGGTATTAATTATAATTTCGGCATCCGAATGGATAGAAGCCGCTTGCTCGTAGGTAACGCTTTTTTCGGATTTGCTTCGACTTACGGTTATTATCTCCGAAGCGCCGAGGTCGCTCGCCACAACGCGCGCGGTTTTAGAGGTACCGCCCGTTCCGAGAATTAGAACCTTTTTGCCGTTTAGATCTAAATTCATTCGCTGTATAAGCGCCTTCATACCGTAATAATCGGTATTATAACCGAACAGCTTGCCCTCTCGGTTAACGATAGTATTAACCGCGCCGATACGGGAAGCGATTTCGCTAACCGAATCCAAATAAGGAATTACCGTTTCCTTATAGGGTA
>JAZRTL010000362.1:0-2116 GCA_045652025.1 Eubacteriales bacterium | reverse complement strand
ACCGAAACGGCAAGCAGAGTAATTTTTTTATAAACAAAGACGGTTTATTTTATTTGGAAGGAGCTTTTTCCTTAAGAACAACATCGTGCGCGCCGCCCTCTATGATAGAGGTAGCAGAAACGCGGGTGATTTTTGCGTTCTTTTGAAGCTCGGGGATAGAAAGCGCACCGCAGTTGCACATTGTGGAGCGAACCTTGGAAAGAGTTAGCGCAAGATTATCCTTTAGCGAGCCGGCATAGGGAACGTAGGAATCTACACCCTCCTCGAAGGAAAGCTTTTTATCGCCGCCCATATCGTAGCGTTGCCAGTTACGAGCGCGAGCGGAGCCCTCGCCCCAATATTCCTTCATAAAGGTGCCGTTGATGTTAACCTTGTTTGTGGGGCTTTCGTCAAAGCGGGAGAAATATCTACCGAGCATAATGAAATCCGAGCCCATAGCAAGAGCCAAGGTAATATGGTAATCGTAAACGATACCGCCGTCCGAGCAAATCGGAACGTAGATACCGGTTTTTTCGTAATATTCATCACGAGCGGCAGCAACCTCGATAACCGAAGTAGCTTGACCTCTACCGATACCCTTTTGCTCGCGGGTGATACAAATAGAACCGCCGCCGATACCAACCTTAACGAAGTCTGCGCCAGCTTCTGCAAGGAACAAAAATCCCTCGCGGTCAACAACGTTACCGGCACCTACCTTAACGGTATCGCCATACTTATCGCGAATCCACTTAAGAGTGCGCGCTTGCCATTCGGAAAAGCCCTCGGAGGAGTCGATCCACAACACGTCTGCACCTGCCACGACAAGAGCGGGAACGCGCTCCTCGTAGTCGCGGGTGTTAATACCTGCGCCGACCATATAACGCTTTTGAGCATCTAAAATTTCGAGCGGGTGCGCCTTATGCTGCTCGTAGTCCTTACGGAACACGAAGTAGAGAAGGTTACCCTCTTTATTGATAATGGGAAGCGAATTTAGCTTGTTATCCCAGATAATATCGTTAGCTTCCTTAAGCGAAGTACCCTCGTAAGCATAGACAAGCTTGGAGAAGGGAGTCATAAATTCGGAAACCTTGGTGGCACGGTCCATACGGGAAACGCGGTAATCACGCGAGGTTACGATACCCATAAGCTTGCCGTTGGGAGTGCCGTCATCGGTAATAGCAACGGTAGAATGGCCTGTCTTTTCCTTAAGAGCAAGCACGTCTGCAAGAGTATCATCTACTTTAAGGTTAGATTCGGAGGTAACGAATCCCGCCTTATGACCTTTAACACGGCGAACCATAGCCGCTTCGTTTTCGATGGTTTGGGAACCATAAATAAACGAAAGACCGCCTTCCTTTGCAAGAGCTATTGCCATTTTATCGTCGGAAACCGATTGCATTATTGCGGATACAAGCGGAATGTTAATGGAAACGGCAGGTGTTTCGCCCTTACGGAACTTTGTAACGGGTGTACGAAGACTTACGTTAGCGGGAATACAGTCTGCGGAAGAATAACCGGGAACAAGTAAATACTCGCTAAAAGTATGCGATTCCTGTTCAAAATACATTGCCATAGTCGGACTCCTTTTCTTTTAACAATGACTTTTATAAATATTAGAACGATTATAACACAAGTTAAGCCGTTTTTCAACAGCATTTGCAACAAAAAACACCGATTTTTTCTAAACTTGCGGCTGTTTTTTTGTGTATTTTAATACACTTTTAATTTCATTTACCCAGAGTAATACCGGTTTTCCTGAACACGTAAGCGGTGTTGGTCTTATAGACCTCGTTGGGACGAAGAATATTCTCGTTTTTTGCTTGGAAGTTGGGCTCGTATTGTGTTTCGAAGCACATTGCACTTCCCGACCCGATTATATTTCCGCCCGAAATAACCGTTCCCTCGGGAATAAATTCGCCGCAATACAGCTGCATACAGGGCGCATCGGTATAGCATTTTATGCCGACAACGCTTGTCATCTCGCCTGCCTTACGAAGCGAAACGCCCGCAAAATCGCGGTATTCATTGCTGTTCAAATAGAAGTTATGGTCATAGAATTGGTTTAAAAGAGTAGGCGTATTCAAATCGAACTCGGTATCCTTTACGGGCATAGTGCCGACAACGCGGCTGTTTTCGT
>JAZRTL010000361.1:0-1425 GCA_045652025.1 Eubacteriales bacterium | reverse complement strand
CCGATACAAGCCATACCCTCGATAAAGTTCGCGTCTAAAACGTTTTTGCTCTTTTTAAGAAGTGCAAGTCGACATTCCTCAATGCCATCGCAAGAGAATGCCTTAAGAACGAAATCGTCTATGCCTTGTTCCTTAAGCGATTGCGAAACCGCTTCCGCCAAGCCACCGCATCTTGCAAAAATTCTGCCAAAGTAAGATGCGTTGTCCAATGGGGTTTCTTCAAGCTCGGTAATTTCAATCTCGCGGCTGTCAAATAACGCCTGCAATTCCTCAAAGGTGATAACAATATCAACGAACGGCTTAACCTCGTCCTTCTTAACCTCCATCTTCTTGGCGGTGCAAGGACCAACGAAAATAACCTTGGCTGTCGGGTCGATGCCCTTAATGTGCTTCGAAATCGCCGCCATCGGAGAGGGATTGTGCGAAACGTAAGGCGCAAGGTCGGGGAAGCTCTTTTTAATATATTCTACAAAGGCGGGGCAACAGGAGCTTGTAAGGAATCCCTTTTCAGAAAGCTCCTTTGCTTCGGCTTGGGCAACCATATCGGCACCCAACGCTGCCTCGACTACCGTGTGGAAGCCAAGCTTCTTAAGTCCCGTAACAACCTGACCTAACTTTGCAAAGGTGAATTGGCTGGAAATAGAAGGTGCAACAACCGCATAAACGTTGTATTTGGTGTTGCCTTCGCTTTCCTTTATCGTGTTAATAGCATCAAGAATAAAGGATTTATCCGAAATAGCTCCGAACGGACATTGATAAACACAAGCACCGCAAGAAATACACTTGCTGTTGTCTATCGCCGCTTCGCCGTTGTTCGTAATGGAAATTGCCTTAATCTTACAAGCGTTCTGGCAAGGACGCTTTCTGTTAGCAATGGCGCTAAAGGGGCAAACCTTTGCGCATAAGCCGCATTCAACACATTTCGATTTGTCGATATGTGCAACGTGATATTGGTCGAAGGTAATAGCACCTCTGGGACAAACGTCTTCGCAACGGTGGGCAAAGCAACCTCTGCAAGAGCTCGTAACCTCATATCCCGCCGCGGGGCATTCGTCGCAGGCGATGTCAATAACCTCAATAACGTTCGGGTTTTCGGGATTGCCGCCCATCGCAAGCTTAACTCGCTCGCCAAGGATAGCGCGTTCCTTATAAACGCAACAACGGGTTGTCGAAACCTTTCCGGGTGCGATGGTGTAGGGGATATCTAAAACCTTTTCTAAAAGGTTGCCTTCCCAAGCGTGCTTTGCAACCTCGCGTAGCACCTTGTATTTTCTGTATTGTACTTTAGTATCGAATTTTCTCATCAAGTTCTCCAACAACTTTACTTGTTGTTCATTTGTAGCTTTAGGTGTGCAAGCGAAAGCGCAAGGTTTTCTTGCTGTAACAAAATCCCGTCGGGTACAACGAGCAAGTCGGAGGCCAAGC
>JAZRTL010000360.1:0-7972 GCA_045652025.1 Eubacteriales bacterium | reverse complement strand
AGTCCGGCGCGGTCAATGGCAAACAGAACGGGCAATTTTTGCAAGGCCACATCGTGCAGGATCTGGTCGTAAGAGCGCTGTAAAAAGGTCGAATAAATAGCCACGACGGGAGTGTATCCGCCTGCCGCAAGTCCTGCGGCGAAGGTGACAGCATGCTCCTCGGCAATGCCAACGTCAAAAAATCTGTCGGGGAAGCGTTTTGCAAACTCCGCAAGCCCCGTGCCGTCGGGCATGGCCGCGGTAATTGCAACGATTTTTTCGTTTTCTTGCGCGCGGTCGCAAATAATTTTCCCGAACCTGTCGGAAAAGGATTCGCTACCCGCCTTAATTTCGCCTGTCGCAACGTCAAATCCCGAAACACCGTGGAACAAATCGGGGCGCTTTTCCGCGGGGGCATAGCCCAATCCCTTCTTTGTGCAAACGTGAATAACACAGCACTTGCCGTCGTCCTTAACCTCGTTAAGAATAGCTTCCAAATGGTTAATATCGTTGCCGTTAAGCGGGCCGTAATAATTAAGCCCGAACTGCTCGAAAAAGTTAGGCCTTAAAACCATACGCTTAAAGCCGTTCTTTATCGCTCTTGCGCCCTTGGTAATTAAGGGTGTCTTCTTAAAAAGACGCTTAACGCCGTTTTTAAGGTGGAAATATTTAACGCTTGTGCGAACTCTGGAAAAATATTTGCTCATCCCGCCAACGTTAGGGGAAATGCTCATATCGTTATCGTTAAGGATAATAATAAGCTTTTCCTTGTCGGCGCAATTATTAATCGCCTCGTATATCATACCGCCCGTAAAGGCACCGTCGCCAACAACGGCGATAGTATAGCCGTCCTTGCCCAAAATCTTGTTTGCGGCGGCAATACCCGCGGCGGCGGAAATGCTCGTAGAGCTGTGTCCAACCCCAAAAGCATCGTGCTCGCTTTCGCTCCTCTTGGGAAATCCCGAAATACCGCCCCATTGGCGCAGGGTAGAAAAATCGTCGCGTCTGCCCGTAATGAGCTTGTGAACGTAGCTTTGGTGTCCTACGTCAAAAATAATCTTGTCCTCGGGGGAATTAAAAACTCTGTGTAAGGCGATAGTAAGCTCTACCGCACAAAGATTAGAAGCCAAATGCCCGCCCGTTTTGGAAACGGTGCTAAGTAAAACCTCTCTTATCTCCCTTGCGAGCTCGGGTAGCTCGGATTTTGGTATTTTCTTTAAATCATCGGGTGAATTTATTTTTTCAAGCATAATAAATAGCGATAATCCTAATATCGCGTCGGTTTTTATGCCGGCGCGATTGTTGGATTTATTCTCCGTTCGGAATTTTTTAAAATTGGGTTATTTTCTAAAACCGCAAAGCACCTTTGCCGAAGCAAGAACGATGCTTGTGTTGTATTTAATGGCAACCGATTTGCCTATCGCCTTGCCGCCAACCGTAACCGCCGAAATAAGCGAGGTGAGCGCAAGGGTGAGTAAAAACGCGATGTCGGGATCTACGCTAACGAAAAGCTTAACCGCAATTCCCGCGCCCGTAGCGCCGCTGACAACGCCGGCAATATCGCCAACGATATCGTTGCAAAACGAGCTTACCTTTTCGGCGTTGTTAATAAGCCAAACCGCCTTTTGCCCTGTCTTTAGCCGCCTTGCCGCCATCGAATTAAACGGGCTAATGTCCGCCGTAGCGACAGCCAACCCGATAACGTCAAAAATAATGCCAAGAAAAACTATAAAAAGCAACACTACCGCGGCAACCGCAACGGGAAGTAAATTAACAACCTTGTCGCTCATCGCCGAAAGCGCGCAGGTAATAACAAAGCTAAGCGAAAACGCAAGAACTATCCAGCTTGTGTTGCTTTTCTTTTTCGGTTTTTTATCCCGCGATCGCGGGGAAGGTTTAGAATCCATAATAAATACCTTTTAAAAAAATGAGATGGCGGCACAAAACGTAAACTTTGTGGTATTCGGTCAAGTAGGTTTTCCCCACGAACTACTTTTTGTCGCCAATAAAGCGGTTCCCCTTTAAAGCTCGTGTCGGGCCATCACTGAACCCGCGACTTGATTGCCTTAAAAATCCACACTGCAATCCGTCTTGTGCCTAAAATATATTCAGCCTAGGAGCTTTCCTCAATGCCCTTTCTTATCTGCCTAATCCTCTTTTGCAGATATGATTTCAATAAGCAAAATCTTGTTTTCGGTAGCTAATCTCCAACAAGCATAACCTATATCCGCCATATCCACGCAAGGCAGGCTACATCTATCCACAGCGTCAAAAATGCACCGCGCGATAGGTTTAATCTTTAAACTGTGCCCTCCTCGTAGCGACCAAAGTCGCGCACGGAAACCCACAGTAAAAAGCCTCCAAAGGTAGGTGGGTCGATTGCCGTATGCCATTACAGCCCGCCCACAAACCTATTCTCCCAGCACCCACCCTCAACTGGGCGTAGACAGCAAGCACAAGGAGCTTCATCGATTTGCCTTTACGCGTATTTTTAGGCACGCTCTCAGCAGCGAAAGGACAACTAGGATACTGCGCCATCAAATTAATTATATCATATATAAAAATAAAATCAAGATATAAAAGATTATATTTGTTTAACTAAAGGGTAAACAAAAGCTACTTGCTTCTGTTAAGAATAAAATCGCAAAATTCAACAATTCTGGCTTTCGCCTCGCCCTCTTCAAAGCAATCAAGGCAACCCTTTGCTTGCTCAATACAATCTCTTGCAACGCGCTCGGCGCTTGCTTCTCCCAAAAGGGCAGGGAAGGTGCTTTTATCGCTGCTAACGTCCTTGCCGACGGTTTTTCCGAGTATTTCGGTGGTAGAGCGAATGTCTAATAAATCGTCGGTAATTTGGAACGCTCGTCCGGTTAAAACGCCGAATTTTATCGCGTTTTCCTTTTGCTCCTCACTTCCGCTTGCGGCAATACATCCAAGCAAGCAGGCACAAGAGAAAAGCGCACCTGTTTTAAGGTCAACAAGCTCCGTAAGCTCCTCTATGGTAATGCTTTTGCCCTCGCCGTCTATATCGAATTGCTGGCCTGCACACATACCCGAGCTGCCCGCGTATTTGGCAAGCGCTAAAACGGCTTGCTCGTTTTGGTGGGGGGAGCAAAAGTAGCTATTGCAAATAACTCCAAAAGCATCAAGCGCAAGCGAATCGCCCGCAAGTATTGCGGTCGCCTCGCCAAACGCCTTGTGGTTAGACGGCTTTCCGCGGCGCATATCGTCGTTATCCATCGCGGGTAGGTCGTCGTGTATTAACGAAAAGGCGTGGACCATCTCGATAGCCGCGGCATAGTCCTTCCAATTTTCGCCCTTGGCGCCGGAAAGCTCAAAAAATTCCGAAACCATATAAGCCCTAAGACGCTTGCCGCCGCCCAAAGCGGAATATTTAATCGCGGTGGTAAGGTTTTTGTTTCTTCCCATCGCCGAAAGGAGAGAGGAAAGATGCTCCTCCGTTTGCTCGGCGATAAGGTTAAGTTGGTCTAAAAAGCTCATTTATCCGAAAAATCCTCCTCGGTAAGCTTGCCGTCCTTAAGCTGAAGAAGCTTAACCTTTTCCTCTGCCGCATCAAGACGCTCGGTGCAAAGCTTAACCAAACCCGTTCCCTCGTCAAAAAGCTTAATAAGGTCCTCAAGCGGAACGTTTCCGCCCTCAAGTGCTTTAACTATCTGCTCTAAACGGCTCATCGCCTGTTCAAAGGTCAATTCCTTGTTTTCGGTGCTCATTTAATTATACCTCATTTCTTTTTTAAAGAGTTCTTCAAAGCGCGTAGCTCCGAAGAGGTTAACTCGCGGAATTCGCCCGCCTTCATATCGCCAATGCGAAGCGGGCCGAGCGAAATGCGCTTTAGCTTCGTAACGTAAACGCCAACCTGCTCGCAAATTCTTCTTATTTCGCGGTTTTTGCCTTCCGAGAGGGTAAACTTAACAACGCTGCTTTGGTCGTTGCGGCTAACCAATTCAACCCCAACGGGCGCGATTTTCTCGCCGTCAAGCTCTCTTGTAGCGCGCATTCTGTCTAATTGCTCGTTGCTAACGTTGCCCTTAAGCGTAACCGAATAAATCTTTTTAATCTCGCCTGAAGGGTGAGTTATCGCGTTGGTAAGCTCGCCGTCGTTGGTCATAAGCAAAAGCCCCTCGCTGTTAAGGTCAAGTCGACCGACAGGGTAAACGCGCGTTCCAACGTCAACTATATCTCTCACGCTTTTTCTGCCCTTTTCGTCGTTCATCGTCGTAACAACGCCCTTGGGCTTGTAAAGTATTATGTAAACCTTTCTTCCGCTTTCGGCAACAACGCTTTTACCCTTATAGGTAACCGCGTCTTCCTTTGGGTTAATTCTCATCCCAAGCGTTGCCTTAACTCCGTTTACCTCAAAGTAGCCCTGCTCGATTTCCTTCTCGGCGGCTCTTCGGGACATAAGTCCGCAATCGGCAACGTATTTTTGTAGTTTTACGTCTTCCATATTTATTCTCCAAAAAATTTATCAATTAAATTATCAAAAAATCCTTTTTTAACTTCGATTTCCTCGGTCGATTCAAGGTTAATTATGTAAACCTCTTTCCCGCCCGCCGTAACCGTTGCGGTTGCTAACGGCGAAAGAATATCAACGGGTGCATCGACCGAATCAGCCGAGCTTAGCTCGATTTTAAACGCTTGCCCTCTTGGCAGAGTTGCAAAAACGTCCGCGGTGTTGGTAGCCGTAATGAAATCCGCGCTGCCGTTGTTAATAGGGATAACCGCTTTTATCTCTCCCGCCTTGGCAATTCTAACGCGGCTGAATTCGGTTAGCGATTTATTTAGTAATTCCGCGTGGGTAGCGGTGGGGGAAGGGTCGTCAAGCGTTACCGCGATAACCGTAAGCCCGTCCCTTGTTGCCGAGCTGACAAGACATTTTCCGTCGCGCTCGGTATATCCGGTTTTAACCCCGTTTGCTCCGTCAAAGCTCGTTAAAAGCTTGTTGTGGTTGGTTAAAGTCCTTGCGTTTTCAATCCCATCGCGCCGAACGGATTTTGCTTTGGTCGCGCAAATCTCCCTAAAAAGCGTTTCTTGCATCGCCTCGGCGGTAATAATCGCAAGCTCGCGTGCGGTGGTGTGGTGGTCGGGGTCGCTAAGCCCGTGGGGGTTAGTGAAATTAGTATGCTCAAGCCCAAGCTCGCTTGCACGCTCGTTCATCATTTTAATAAAAGCTTCTTCACTTCCGCCAACACAAATTGCAATGGCGGTTGCGGCATCGTTTCCGCTTTCCAATAATAAACAATAAAGAAGCTCGCGTAGCGTTAACGGCTCGCCCTCGGAAAGATAAACCGAGCTGCCCTCTATCCCCACCGCGTTCTTTGGGATAAGAAATTCTTGGTCGGGGTTGCCGTTTTCGATGGCAATAAGCGCAGTCATAATTTTAGTCGTGCTTGCCATCCCGCGAATAACGTCGGCGCTCTTTTGGTAAAGCACCGAACGGCTGTCCATATCTATAACAATCGCGCTGTCGGCTTTAACGCTTGGTATCTCTTGGGAATATGTGCGCGCAAGCTCCAAATAAACTGCGCGGCTTTGCTCGGCTCGTTGCTCGCTTTTCTCGCTTTTCTCGCTTTTGTTAAAAAACAACGGCAAAACGGTTAACACAACCAAAAAGCAAAGTGTGATAACCCCAAAAAATCTTATCAAATATCCCTTTCTCAACCTCTTCACCTCAAGGAAGTATATTAAGCGGTTGGAATGATATATGAATACAGTTTGTATTTTATATCATAAAATAACCGTTGTCAACAAAAAGTTGCCATTTAAGGTGCGCTTGTGCTTGACAAAACTGTATAATAGTTATATACTTTTACCAAACAAAAATTTCGAACTATTCGGAGGAAAATTATGAGCATTCTCGTTACCGGCGGTACCGGCTATATCGGTTCGCATACTTGTGTTGATTTTATCCAAAAGGGTCAAGAGGTTGTTGTTATGGATAACCTTTGTAACTCCAAAATCGAGGTTTTGGATTATATCGAGCAAATTACCGGAATTCGTCCTAAGTTTTACGAATGCGACCTTCTTGACAGAGAGGGTATGAAGAAGATTTTTGATGAAAACGATATCGATACCGTAATTCACTTTGCCGGTCTTAAGGCGGTTGGTGAATCGGTGGCGATGCCTATCGAATATTATAAAAACAATATCGGCGGAACCCTTAATCTTATCGAGGAAATGCGCGACCACAACTGCTTTAAGCTTGTGTTCTCTTCCAGCGCAACCGTTTACGGTAAGCCCAAGAGCGTTCCGATAAAGGAGGATTTCCCCCTTTCCACTACAAACCCTTACGGAACTACTAAGCTCTATATCGAGCAAATTCTTAAGGACCTTTGCGTTGCGGATAAGAGATTTTCGGTTGTTCTTCTTCGCTACTTTAACCCCATCGGCGCGCACGATAGCGGTCTTATCGGCGATAACCCCACCGGTATCCCCAACAACCTAATGCCCTACGTTACCCGCGTTGCAAAGGGTGTTCTTCCTCACCTTAACGTTTTCGGTAACGACTACGAAACCGCAGACGGCACAGGCGTGCGCGATTATATCCACGTTCTCGACCTTGCTGCAGGCCACTACGCTGCTCTTAAGGCGCTTGTAAACCCCGGCGTTTCTATCTATAACCTCGGTACCGGCAACGGCGTTTCCGTTCTCGATATCGTTAACACCTTCGAGCGTGTTACAGGCGTTAAAATTCCTTACCAAATCGCGCCCCGTCGCCCCGGCGATATTGCGGAATGCTTTGCAGATGCATCCAAGGCAGAGCTTGAGCTTGGCTGGAAGGCAACCCGCGGTCTTGACGAAATGTGCGCTTCCGCATGGAACTTCGAATCTAAGCATATCTAAAAGCTTTTTCGGTGGTTAACCTTGTTTCGTAGATTTTTTGCCGGTCGCTACGGCAACGATCAACTTAATTTTGCGATATTTATAACCGTTTTGGTGCTCGATATTACCTGCTTTTTTATAAGCGGTATAGTCGATTTAGTATTAACGCTTCTTGCAACGGCGCTTTTGGTGGTTTTGTTTTGCAGAATGCTTTCGCGCAATTTCTATGCGCGCCAAGCAGAAAACCGTAAGTTCCTTGCCGTTTGGTATAAAATAAAGCCAAAGTTCAACGGCATAACCTCGTTTTTTAAACGCCTTGCCGATAGGAAGCATAAATATTTTAAATGCCCTAATTGCAAAACCCGCCTTCGCGTTCCGCGCGGTAGGGGAAGCATAACGGTTACTTGTCCTTTATGTAAGAACAAGTTTGATAAAAATAGTTGAGCGTGAGATGCTCGTTCTTTACAATTATAAAAGCTGTAAAAATTGCACTGTCGACAAAATCGGTGGTGCAATTTCTTTTATAATTCTTCAAATATAAAAAAACTGTTGCAAAGGACAGCAAAAAATAGTATAATTGCGGTGAAGTGAAATAAAAGAGAGGTTTGTTGCTTATGAAACGTTTAATAGCAATACTTTTGGTTTTGTTGCTTGCGCTTCCGCTTGCTTCCTGTGGGAAAATATATGCAAGCCGTACCGCAAGATTTTACGGCGAAATAGATAAAAGCTCCTTTTGGTATAAGGCGGAGATTATGACCGCAAGCGATACCTATTTATATACTCAAGCTGTGGATAGCGATTCGGTTACAACAATCGAGGACCACGATGACGATGCATACGACGGCTACGTTATCTACGACGGTAAGTATATGCATCAGCTTAACGTAAAAAATAAAAAATACGATACTGTAAAGACCGATTCGGGCGTTAAATTCCTTTTCGGTAATAACGAATATTCGGATTTTAATCTTCCCGATGACGTTACCGAGCAAGCGACCTTCCGCGGTAATACCTATTATTGCGAAAGCTTTAATACTATCGATGATAACGGAAATGCAAAGGGCGTTAATAAGTATTATTACGATGGTGAACGCCTTGTCGGTATCGAATGGTACGAGGGTAACGGTCTTGTTACGCTTTTAACAATGGA